>CAMCCU010000152.1 GCA_945872975.1 Pedosphaera parvula Ellin514 | reverse complement strand
AATGTGACCGTCGATGGCACGGGAGCAAACCGCACGGTAAACATCCTCCCCACACCCGGCGTCGCAGGACTGACTCGCATCACGCTGATCGCCACCGACGGATTCAATTCGGTGAGCAACAGTTTTGTCGTGACGGTCTTCCAGACCCTCGGCGTGGACGTCGCGGATTCGTTCGATTACCCGGATGGTTCTGTGGTCACCAATTCAGCCTTCGTCTGGGGCACCCACAGTGGAACAACCGGCCAGACGCAAGTCATCCAAGGTCAACTCGCCATCAGCAGTGCTCAGAGTGAAGATATCAACGTCTTCCTTGTGAACGGCCCCTACCTGCCGAGTGCCGGCTGGCTGCTCTACTCGCGTTTCACCGTCAACTTCAGTGCCAGCCCGCGACCCAGCGCCGCCGGTGATTACTTCGCCCACTTCCGCGGCACCTCAACGGGCTTCGGCGCGCGCGTCTTCGCCTCCACCACCGGTGCAGCGGCCGGAAAACTCCGGCTCGGCATCGCCAACAATGCCAACACCCCCAGCGCCGTCATCCCCGTCGATATCGAGACCAACGTCACCTACACGGTAGTCACGCGCCTCAACGTCGGAACAGGCCAGAGCACCCTATGGATCAATCCCAACTTTGAATCCGACGCCAGCGTCACCGCCACGGACTCCGCGTCTCCGTTTGAAGTCTGGACCTACGCCTTCCGTCAATCCGGCGGCATCGGCTCGCTCGTCGTGGATGACTTGAAGATTGGCACCGCGTTCCTCGACGTCATCACGCCGCGCCCGAGCCTCACCATCACCCATAGCGGCAGCGACATTCAGATCACCTGGCCCGCCGCCTTCACCGGATACACGCTGCAATATAAAGACGACCTGTCGGCGGCGACCTGGACCGGCTACACCGGGGCCGTCTCGTCTCAAGGCGACAACTCCGTCGTGCGCTTCTCCGGCGTCAGCGGCCAACGATTCTTCCAGCTCGTGAAATAATTCCGGCCCTCTTCATCAACACCCGGCCCGCGAGGAATCGTTGGCCGGGTGTTTTGTTTGGTGTTTCCACCCGCAGGCCGCTAAGGTTCGCGTCCGAAATTCGTGATGAACCGAGCCATATTCCTAGATCGCGACGGCACGCTCAACGTGGACAAGAACTACCTGAGCAACCCCGCCGAGCTGGTGATCATTCCCGGCACCAGCGCCGCGCTCCGTCGCCTGACGGACGCGGGCTATCTCCTCTTCATTGTCACCAACCAATCCGGTATCGGCCGCGGCTACTATTCGCTGGCCAACATGCACGCAGTGAACGATCTCCTCTGCGCGGAGCTCGCCCGTGACGGCATTCGGTTCGAGAAAATCTACTACGCGCCGGAAGCGCCCGAAGACCCCAGCCGAGGACGCAAGCCCAGCCCGCAATTTCTCTTCGACGCACGCGATGAGTTCCAGCTCGACCTCGCCGAAAGCTACATGATCGGCGACAAGCTCATCGACGTGGAGTGCGGCTGGAACGCTGGAGTGAAGAAAAGCATTCTCGTCCGCACCGGCTATGGCGCCAAGGTGGAAGCCGCCAACCCCTCGATTGCTCCCAAGGCGCTCGTCGCTGACGATCTTTCGGCGGCGACGGAATGGATCCTTGGCCGGGACGCCACGCAATACGTCGCGCCCATTTCCTAGTTCCATCCGCGCCCGATCCGTGGCTCAAATCAACCCATGAAGATTCTCGGCATCATCCCGGCCCGTTACGCCTCCACGCGTTTTCCCGGCAAGCCCTTGCATCTCATCGCCGGCAAGCCGCTCATCCAGCACGTCGTCGAGCGTTGCCGGCAAGCCACCACCCTGGCCGAAATCATCGTGGCAACGGACGACGCGCGCATCGCCGAGGTGGCGAGGAAGTTCTGCCGGGTCGAGATGACTTCGGACCAGCATCCCAGCGGCACGGATCGAATCGCGGAAGTCATAAGTCGCTGCGAGTGCGATGCGGCGGTGAACATCCAGGGCGACGAGCCGCTCATCGATCCGGGTGTGGTAAATGCCGTGGCCCAGGCGTTGATTGACTCGCCGATGTCCACTGCTGCGACGCCAATCAAGGACATTGCAGAGTATGACAACCCGAACGTCGTAAAAGTCGTTGTCAACGTCGCGGGCCGCGCCCTATATTTTTCGCGGCGCACGATTCCGTTCGTGCGTGATGCCGCCAGTCGCCCGATTGCGGAGCAGTTGGCGGCGTTTCCTTTTTTGAAGCACCTCGGCATCTACGGTTACCGGCGCGAGACATTGCTGAAGCTGGTGAAGTTCCCGGTCTCCGCGCTGGAAGCGGCGGAGAAGCTCGAACAACTGCGGGCGCTCGAGAACGGAATCCAGATCGCGGTGGTTACGGTGAAGTACGACAGCATTGGCGTGGACGTGCCGGCGGATGTGGAACGCGTGGAGAGGTTATTGCGACAGTAACGGACGATGGCGGTCTGGCGGGTGAGAAAGTGGGAGCGAGCGCCGCTCCCACTTTCTCACTTTCCACCTGGCTCACTTTCAGAACGAGAACGACACGACGATGAACACAACTAAACCAATGAAGTATATCTTCGTGACTGGCGGCGTCGTCAGCTCGCTGGGCAAAGGTCTCACGGCGGCCTCGCTCGGCACCTTGCTCGAGAACCGCGGCCTCAAGGTCACGCTCCAGAAGTTCGATCCCTACTTGAACGTCGATCCCGGCACCATGAGCCCCTTCCAGCATGGCGAGGTGTACGTGCTGGATGACGGCGCGGAGACGGATCTCGACCTCGGCCATTACGAGCGCTTCACCAGCACCAAGCTCACCCGGATGAACAACCTGACCAGCGGCCAGGTTTACCAGACGGTCCTGAACAACGAGCGCGAGGGAAAATATCTCGGCAAGACGGTGCAGGTGATTCCGCATGTCACGGACGAGATTCAGAACCGCATCCACCAAATCGCTGAGCTGAGCAAGAGTGACGTGCTCATCACCGAAATCGGCGGCACCACAGGCGACATCGAGGGGCTGCCGTTCCTCGAAGCCATCCGTGAGTTCGCCCTCGAAGCCGGCCACGGCAACGTGCTGTTCATCCACGTCACCTACGTGCCGTTCATAAAGGCTGCCGGTGAGCTGAAGACCAAGCCCACCCAGCAGTCCGTCGCGAAGCTGCGAGAGATCGGTATCACGCCGCACCTGCTGGTCTGCCGCTGTGAGCACCCGCTCGACAAGGAGCTGCGCCAGAAGATCTCCATGTTCTGCAATGTCCCCTACGAGGCCGTCATCGAGGAGAAGGACGTGGACCATTCCATCTACGAAGTCCCGCTCATGCTCCAGCGCGAGCGCATGGATGACCTCGTCTGCCGCTATCTCCACCTCGATGCGCCCCAGGCCGAGATGTCGCACTGGCAGGACATCATCCGCAAATTGATTGCGCCCCAGCACCGCGTCCGCATCGGTGTCGTCGGGAAATACATCGAACTCCAGGACGCCTATAAATCTGTTTACGAAGCGATCATCCACGGCGGCGTGGCCAACGATTGCGGCGTCGAGATCGAGCGGATTGAGTCCGATGAAATCGAGAAGTTTGGTGCAGACAAAGTTCTCAAGGGCCTGAGCGGCGTGCTCGTGCCCGGCGGCTTCGGCGAGCGCGGCATCGAAGGCAAGGTGCAGGCGGCGCGTTACTGTCGCGAACACCAATTGCCCTACCTCGGCCTTTGTCTTGGCATGCAGATCGCCTGCATCGAATTTGCCCGCAATGTGCTCAAGCTGGAGAAGGCGCACTCGACCGAGTTCGATCTGGACACGCCACATCCCGTCATCGCCTTGCTCGACGCCCAGCGGAAGGTTTCCAAGAAGGGCGGCACGATGCGCCTGGGCGCGCAACCCTGCCAGCTCGTGATGGGCACCAAGGCGCAACAGCTTTACGGCGCGTTCGTGATCAACGAGCGGCATCGTCACCGTTACGAGTTCAACAACGCCTACCGCGAGAAGTTCGAGGCGGCGGGAATGATCTTCAGCGGCACGTCACCGGACGGCAAGCTGGTCGAGCTCGTGGAGCTCAAGGATCATCCGTTCTACATGGCCAGCCAGTTCCATCCCGAGTTCCTCAGCAAGCCGAACAAGCCGCATCCCATGTTCCGCGGCTTCATCGCGGCCTGCCACAATCACATCCACCACCGTCCGCTGTAGTCGCTTGATGGGGGGAGCTGGACCATTCCCACTCTTACTCTTAATCCTACTCTTAATCTCTCCGGAGCACTGCCGGGTAAGATTTGGATTAAGAGTAAGAGTAGGAATGGGAGTGAGAGTAAGAACCGAAGACACAGCCCTGACACAGGCGGGCGTGCCCTAATCCCCCAGCAGCTTCTTCAGCTTCTCACGCGCTGATTCCTCGCGCTTGTCCGGCCCCTTGCCTTTCCAGTCGCGTCGGATGAAGTCGAAGAACTCGCAGAAGTTGGCCATGTGTTTTTCCGGGACGTCCTCGGTGCGCTTGTCGCGGCATTGCTGGGCGACCTTGGGATCGTAGCTGATGCAGTTGAGGCAGACCTTCAAGTCGCCGCCGCATTGATGGCAGCACTCGGTGCGGCCCGGGAGTCCGGCGATGGCGTATTCCCAGCCGCAGTTGTGACAATGGCGCGTCGGCATCTCAGTCCTCCTTTAGCTGGCTGAAGATCTCGCGATAAAACTCGGGATGGCTCTCCCACGTCTGCGAGGTGATGAGCCTGCCATCGCGGACACTTTGTTTGTCCACCCACTTGCCGCCACCCTGTTCCAGCTCCGACCGGACATTGCGATAGCAGGTCAACGTCTTCCCCCTGACCAGATTGGCCGCCACCAGGATCTGGATGCCGTGACAGATGGAGAAGATCCATTTCCCGCGCTGGTGAAACTCCTTCACGATCCGGATCACGTCATCATCATGCCGCAGGAACTCCGGCGCGCGTCCGCCAATCAGCATCACCGCCTCGTAGTCGGCCACACGCACCTTGCTGAAAGCGATGTCACTGGGAATGCGGTAGCCCGGGCGCTCCACGTACGTGTTCCAGTCCGGCTCGAAGTCGTGGATGACTCCGTGCAGGAGCTTCTTTTGCGTGGCGGCGATGACTGACTTGTATCCGGCTTCGTTGAAACGCTGTTGGGCGTAGTAAATCTCCAGCGATTCGCCGGCGTCATCCGTGATGATCAAAATCTTTTTGGGCATGGCAGCAATCTAGCAATCGCACGGATGATTTCTAGCCAATTGAAGTTTCAAGGGAATGAAAGCTCCCGGTCGCAGAAGAGATGCGCCACCTCCTCAGCCCTGCTTCTGCTCGTCCACCCAATGGACCGCGTGCATAAGCAACCCCTGCCAGTTCCCTTCGACGGTCCGGGCTTGCGGCGGAGCATCCGTCACCTCCATCAACTGTCCCCCGCGCCAGCCGACGATTTCGCTGAAGGCGTCGATCCCGGACACGAGGCCGGCCTCCGCATGAATGACCTCGCCATCCTTGAAATAAATCCGCCCGCGTTTTCCCTGGTTGCCGACGAAGTCCAGCACCACCGTGGCGCGACTGAGACATTTGAGCTGGATGATGTCGATCGTGGTCAACTGCGTCAGCAATCCCGAAAACCCACGGCTGTTTCCCTCCTTCGCACCGTTCCACTTCGTCCACTGCTCGAGGACCAGCGGCCCCAGCACGCGTGAATCCGCCGGCTTCTCCATGAAGTGCAACACGCCGAAGGCCTCCGCCTGCTCCCGGTATTGCGGCAAGGGCACTCCCGTGAGAATCACCACGCAGGCGTCGGGTGACGTCAACTGGATGTCATACAGGAAATCGATGCCCGATCCGTCCGGCAACTGGATGTCCAGCACGCACAGGTGGAAGCGATGCTCCTTCAACAGACGCCGGCCATCGGCGAGGCTGCCCGCCGCCAGGATCACGCATTCGGGCACCGCCTTGAGAATCGTTCGTGAGGCGGACGCGAGCGAGATCTTGTCGTCCTCGAGAACGAGCACGCGGAACTGATCTTTGTTCGATTCGGTATTGGCCACGTTTAAGAAGTGTTCCCAGTCATTTCCGCCGACGCGCGCCAGTCGTGTCAATCCTGAACCTGCCCGCTTTTAGGATTGTTGTTTGGCTTACCTCGTTGTTACTTCCCCGTGACCCGTGGCCGCCGGCGAACTCGCTCGCGCCAGGGTCGAACCATGACAACTGACCCGCGCCGCCATCAATGATCCCCGTCGGCACCATCCTCAACGCCATCGGCATCATCGTCGGGGGAATGCTCGGGCTGCTGCTCAGCCGCCAGATGACGCCCGCCACCCAGATCGCGCTCAAAGGCATGCTTGGCATCCTGGTCATCTACGTCGGCCTGTCCACGACTTGGGCCAGCCTGGGCGGAGGCTTTGGGTCGGTCATCAAGCAGCTCTTCATCGTCATCCTCGCGCTCACTTTCGGCCGGATCACAGGACGCCTGCTGCACATTCAGAAAGGGCTCAACCGGCTCGGACGGTACGCGAAGGAACGTTTCACCAAGGCCGCCACCGACCAATCCAACCGCTGGAGCGAAGGCTTCGTGACCTGCACCATCCTCTACTGCGTCGGCCCGATGGCGATTCTCGGCTCGATTCAAGATGGCCTGGATGGCCGCTGGCAGACGCTCGGCGTGAAGGCGCTGATCGATGGCCTCGCCACCATGGCGTTTGTCGGAACCTTCGGCTGGGGCGCGATCGCCGCCGTGGTGCCAGTCGTCGCGTATCAAGGCACCATCACCTTCGCCGCGAAGACGCTCGCTCCCTTCTTCCATGATCCCGCCAACGCCGCTCTCCTCCACTCCATCAACGCCACCGGCGGCCTCCTCGTCTTCTGCATCGCGATGGTAATTCTGGAGCTCAAGAAATTCGAGCTCGCCGATTACCTGCCGAGCCTGGCGTGGGCGCCGCTGATCACGTGGTTGTGGAGGTAGGTTCCGCTTCCGAAGGCACCATCCGCGCGCCGACGAGCACCAGTTTCATGAGTCGGTCCACGCCCTTCTGTTGCGCCGCCCACGCGATGCCGTGCGTGATCGGACGCTCGGCGTTGCTGAAGTTCAGCTCCATCTCGCCGTGGCGATACTTCGAGCCTGCGCCCGTGGCGATGCCAACCCGGCCAGCGTAACCAAGCGCGTCATCGCCGCCCGCCGACTCCACATTGAGCACGCTGACCTCTTTCGTGGCCACCGGTCCCTGGTCGAGGTTGATGCCGCTGGTGTAATCGTTCAGCCCTGACGGGTGAGCTCCGGCGTGCCGCCCAAGGGCAGGCCGAAAAAGAGGCAGAGCCACGGCGTGACTTCCTCGAACTCCACGGCGCGCCCGGTCGAGATCAGGAAGCAGCGCATGTTCTCCGTGAAACCTTCCCCAGCGAAGACGACGAGGCCGGGAATGGGCCACGCCTCGATGTCCTTGATGGTGGCAGGAATTTTCTCCTCGGCCGTGCCGCGCACCGCCTGGAACTTGCACTCGACACCGAGCGTCTTGCGGGTCTGCGGATGGGTGAGCACCACGTCGATGTAGCGTTCCGCGCCCCAGATGCGGCGTGCGACCTTGACCTGCTCAATGGCTTCCAGCCCGAGCTCGCGCCCGAGTTGCACCACGGCCTTGGCTAGACCGTCACCATTGGCGACCGCGAGCGCTCGTCCTGACATGGTTCCTCCGGAGTTTTCGAATGGGTGAAGAGAGACGTGGCGTTGTCCGCGCGACGGACGGAGAGCTGGAGATTCTTTTCCTCCAGTTCGATCCCGATCACCCGCCGTTTGTTTTCCAATGCCGCCACCGCTGTGGTGCCGCCACCGAGGAACGGATCGAGGACGAGGTCGCCTTCACGCGTTGAGGCGAGGATGCAGCGTGCGACGAGAGCGACGGGCTTTTGCGTCGGATGTTTGCCTAAGCGCTTCTCCTCCGTCTTCGGCGAGGTGAGACGCCAGACGGACTTCATCTGCTTGCCGCCGTTCTCCAGCTTCATCTCCTGATAGTTGAAGCAATGCTTGCTCTTCTCGTTCTTCGCCGCCCAGAGAATCGTCTCGGTGGAGTGCGTGAAGTAGCGACAGGAAAGATTCGGCGGCGGGTTCGGCTTTTCCCACGCGATGTCGTTCAGCAGCTTGAACCCGAGCTGTTGCATCGCGTAGCCGACGGAGAAGATGACGTGCTGCGTGCCGGAAACCCAGAGGGTGCCGTTCGGCTTCAACACGCGCTGGCAGCGGCGCAGCCATTCGGTGTTGAACTCGTGGTTCAGCTCCGCGCCGCGCGACTTGTCCCACTCGCCCTTGTCCACCTTCACCATCTTGCCGGCGTGACAAGTGATGCCGCCATTCGAGAGAAAGTAGGGCGGGTCCGCGAAAATCATGTCGAACAATCCGCCGGGATGCCGCTCGGCGATGGCGTCGAGAAACGAGAGGCAGTTGCCCTGGTAAAGCCATGCGCCGTGAACATCATCGGCCATGGCGCGGCGGATCGCACCGGTGTCGCCGACGGGAAACGCGATGCCGGCAAGCGGGTCTGTTCCCGAGGGAACAACGGGATGGCGGGTGGGCTTTTGCGGCTGTCGCGACACGCCGGGATCGTTCGATGCGTGGGAGGCAATTGCAAGTTTCTTGTTGGCGATGCAGGAACAACGGACGCATCCGGGCACAGCCCTCGAATCGGCAGACATGGTCGGCGCGCCGATTTCCAAATCGACGCGTTGGTGCCAAATCATGGATCGCGCCGAACTGGAGTTCGGCGCTCCGGGGGCTGTGCCCGAATGCGCCCTGAACAACTTGGCTCCTTGAGCTTTAAACTTCGCTGACTATGCTTCGGCCATGCCGCTATTGGAAATCACCGGATTGAAGAAGTCCTTCGTCACTCCGGACGGCGCGAAACACATGGTCATCGATGTGCCGGAGTTCGCGTTGTCCGAGCGCGCCCAGGTGGCGCTGAGTGGTGAGAGCGGGCTCGGCAAGACCACCTTCCTCCATCTCATCGCCGGAATCCTGAAACCCGACGCGGGCAGCATCCGGCTCGCGGGGCAGGAGGTTTCGAGTCTCGGCGAATCTGCGCGCGACCGGCTGCGCGCCACGACGCTCGGCTACATCTTCCAGACCTTCAATTTGCTGCCCGCCTTTACGTGCATCGAGAACGTGCTGCTCGGAATGTCGTTCGGGCCGGGAGCGGATCACGTCTTCGCCGAGGCGTTGTTGAAGCGGGTCGGGCTGGGAGATCGGCTGAAACATTATCCACGGCAGCTTTCGACCGGCCAGCAACAGCGCGTGGCGGTGGCGCGCGCGCTGGCCAACCGCCCGAAGCTGGTGCTCGCCGACGAGCCCACCGGAAATCTCGACCACGCCAACGGCCTCGCGGCGCTGAAGCTGATTCGTGAAGCGTGCGCGGAGAATGGCGCGGCGTTGCTGCTCGTCAGCCATGATCGCGAAGTGCTCGGCCAGTTCGAGACGGTGCTGGAGCTGGGCGAAATCAACCGCGCGGGCGGAAGCGTAAAGCGTGAGGCGTAAAACGTAATGGCCTCAAGAACCCCCAGCACTTCCGTTCAGAATTACGTTTCACGTTTTACGTTTTCACCCCCATGACCCTGTTTCGCATCGTCCTCCAAAGCCTCCGGCAGCACGCGCTGTCGACCGTTGTCACCGCCATCTCCATCGCGCTGGCGGGCGGTTTATTGATGGCGGTATGGGTGGTGAAGGATCAGGCGCAGGCCACGTTCACCCAGGTGGACGCCGGCTTCGACGCCGTGCTCGGCGCGCGCAGCTCGAAGCTCCAGCTCGTTCTCAACGCCGTGTTTCATCTCGAAGCATCCCCGGCGAACATCGCCATGAATGACGTGCTCGATATCCAGAAACATCCGGGCGTGGAGCTCGCGGTGCCCATCGCGATGGGCGACAACTATCGCGGCTATCGCATCGTCGGCACGACGCTGGAGATGTTCACCAAGAGCGAATACGCGCCGGGGAAGCGGCTGACGCCAGTTGCGCCGGGTCGGCTGTTCGATCCGAACTTGCGCGAGGCGGTGGTCGGAAGTTTCGCGGCGCGAAAGCTGGGGCTGACCTACGGCTCGAAGTTTCATCCGTATCACGGGCTGAACTTCAACGAGGACGAACAGCACGAGGACGAATATGTCGTGGTGGGGATTCTCGAGCCGTCGAACATGCCGGCGGACAAGGTCATTTGGATTCCGATCGCAGGCGTGCAGAACATGACCGGCCACGCTGCGGCGACGGCGACAGATGTGAGTGCCGTGCTGGTGAAGCTTCGCAGCGTGATGGCCGGTCCGTCGCTCGAACAGCTCTACAACAAGCGCGGCAACCGGCTGACCTTCGCGTGGCCGATGGGCGCGACGATGGCGGAGTTGTTCAACAAGATCAGCTGGTTCGATCGTATCCTCGCGCTCGTGGCGGTGCTGGTCGCCGTCGTGGCCGCGGGCTCCGTGCTGGCGAGCATTTACAACTCGATGAACGAGCGTCGCCGGCAGATCGCGATCCTGCGCGCGCTCGGTGCCAGGCGCGGAACCATCGCTTCGACCGTGGTGCTGGAAGCCGTCGCCATCGCGGCCATCGG
>CAMCCU010000151.1 GCA_945872975.1 Pedosphaera parvula Ellin514 | reverse complement strand
GGCGCAAAGGGGGAATGGGATTGGGGAACACTGGATGACAAATAACGCCTTGTTTTTATTCCTTTGCGAACTTCGCGTCCTTTGCGTGGGGCACGGCTTGAACTGGCTGGGATATGAGCGCAGGCTCCGAGCCCATGAGCATCAATCCCCAAGTCCCCCTCACCGAGAATCAACTGTCCAAACTCATTCTCGACGCAGCGTTCAAAGTTCACACCACGACTGGCCCTGGACTGCTGGAGAGTATTTATGAAGCGACGCTGGCCTACGAACTGCGGAAGGCCGGCTTGCAGGTGGAGCGTCAGGTTCCCATTCCCATTCGCTATGAAGAGCTGACGTTCGACGAAGGCTTCCGCGCCGATCTCCTCGTGGAAGGCAAAGTCATCGTGGAGCTGAAGTCCGTTGAGAGGCTCGCTCCGGTTCACGCCAAGCAACTGCTCACCCAGCTTCGCTTGAGTGATCGTCGCCTCGGTTTGCTCATCAACTTTGGCGAGGTCCGCCTCAAGGACGGCATCCAACGCATCGCCAACGGAATGCCGGACGAGCGAGCTGGATTGCTGGATAAGTTTCATTCTTTCTTTGCGTCCTTCGCGTTCTTTGCGTGAGGTATCGCTTCAGGCAGTTTTGAAGCGGCGTTCCACCACGCTCATCAGTCGGTCGAGGATGAAACCCACGATGCCAATGGTCAGAATACACAGGATGATTTGCTCGTAGATGAGCGCGTTGTATTGCTGCCACAGGAAACCGCCGACGCCCGGCCGGCCCGTGAGCATCTCCGCCGCGACGATGACCAGCCACGCGATGCCGAGGCTCAGGCGGAACCCGGTGAACATGTAGGGCAACGTCGCTGGAATCATCACCTTCGTGAGCGTCTTCCACTTCGAGAGCTTCAGCACCTTGGCCACGTTCAGGTAATCCTGCGGAATGGCGCGCACGCCGACGGCGGTGTTCAGAACGGTCGGCCACATCGAGCAGATCGCGATGGTGAAGAGCGCGGCGAGCTCACTCGCGTTCCTGCCCGCGCCGAGGAAGAGCACCATCCCAAGCGGCAGCCAGGCGAGCGGCGAGACGGGGCGCAGCACCTGGATGATCGGGTCGGTCATCTTGGTGAAGAATTTCGAAAGACCAATCATGAAGCCCAACGGCGTGCCGATGACGAGCGCGATGAGATAGCCCTTCGCGACGAGCACGAGCGACAGCCAGGTGAAGCGCAGGATGCCCTGGTCCAGCTCGCCGCGTTTGGCAAACGGCTCGACGATGTACGGTTTGCTCGACTCCCAGGTCTCGACCACGTTGGGCAGCGCTGGAATCGCCCCGTGCCGTTCCTCGGAGGCGACGTTGCCATCCGCGTCCTTGGTCACGACCTTCTTTCCGGCGAGGACATGCCAGCCGACGAGGACAATCACCGCGCCGAGAATTGGAAGAATCAGCCAGTCGAGTTTGAAGGATTTCATAGAAGACATTCCTCACGCAAAGGGCGCGAAGGTCGCAAAGGGGTCTTAGGGTTTGCGGTTGAGTTCATAGCTTTGCGTCCTCTGCGTTCTTTGCGTGAGGCTCTTCGGCTGGTTCAGCCTTTCGTGTTGCCCACGGCGAAGCCCTTGGCATAAGCCTCCAGGTCGCCCTTCGGATCGAACTTCACGCCGTCGAACATCTCCCAGCCGGAATCATCGGCGGCGCGATCCGTCACGCCGATCTCCTTCATCGCCTCGGCGTAGATGTCGCCGCGCATGACTTTCGTCGCGACGCCATCGTAGTCCGGCTTGCCCGTGACCATGCCCCAGCGGCGGAACTGCGTGAGCCACCATTTCGCGTAGGAAGCCTGCGGGTAGTTGCAGTTCCGCTTGCTGAAGTGCATGTAGAATTCGTCCTGCGCCGTGCGGCCATCGCCGTAGTCGAGCTTGCCTTGCAAACGGCCGAGGATGATTTCCTTCTGGCAGTTGATGAAGTTCGGCTTGCTCACGATGTCGCACTGCTCAGGCCGGTTGTTCATGTCGTCCAGCCACACGCTGGCCTCGTGCAATCCCTTGAGCACGGCCTTCACCGCCTTCGGATTCTTCCCAGCGAAGTCGCCGGTGAACGCGCAGACTTTCTCCGGGTGATCCTTCCAGATGTCCTGCGTGGTCACGGAGGTGAAGCCGATCTTGTCCGCGATGGCGCGAGCGTTCCAGGGCTCGCCGACGCAGTAGCCGTCCATCTTGCCGATCTTCATGTTCGCCACCATCTGCGGCGGCGGAATGGTGATAAGAGAGATGTCTTTGTCAGGATTGATGCCGCCCGCCGCCAGATAGTAACGCATCCACATCGCGTGCGTGCCGGGCGGGAACGTCATCGCAAACGACAGCGGTTCGCCGAGCGACTTGGCCTTCTCGACAAACGGTTTGATGGCCTTGGGATCTGCGCCGACCTTGCCCTTCCATTCCGACTTGAGCGTGATGGCCTGGCCGTTGCGGTTGAGAATCCACGGAATGACCATCGGCTTCTTCGGCGAACCGAGCAGGCCCATCGTGCTGGCGATAGGCATGCCGAGCAGCATGTGCGTCATCTGGTTGTCGCCGGAAGAAAGCGAGTCGCGGATGGCCGCCCAATTCGCGCCCTTGGCGATGGTCACGTCCACGCCGTACTTCTTGAAGAATCCCTTCTCCGCCGCGATGACGAGCGGCGAGCAATCCGTCAGCGCGATGATGCCGCAACGGAGTTTCGCCGTCTCCGGCGCATCGCTGGCGTAAGCAGAGCCGACCCAGCCCTTGGGCAGACCGCCGAACAGGGCGGCGGCACCGAGACCTTTGGCCGTGGAACGAAGAAATGAACGACGGTTCATATCAGGCAGGAGTGAGTTCGAGTGCATCGGGATTGGTTTGTTCGGTGGAGTTGAGGAGTTGTCTGGCTTGTTGGTAGAGGTCCGCACGGAAGACCGCGCCGGAGGCGAGCGTGCGGATGGCGGTCCGATCCTGGATGACGCCGAGCCGCAAAAGATGTTCGAGAATCCATTGCGCCTTGCCGATGGAGGGCTCATTCGCCTCGTCCCCGGCGAAGCGATGGAAGCCCGGCACCATCTCGGTGCGGTCCGCACCAAACTGGAACGGGCCGCTGATGCTGCGCCGCAGGAGCGCAGGCGAGGCGTTGACGTAGTTCGGGCGGGAAAGCGTGTCGATCACCCGCTCGCGATTTCCCGGCTTCTCACAGAAGGCGCACGCCTCCAAAAGCGCGGCGATCAGGCGCAGATGTTCACTGGAGTGGGTCTCCGTGAAATCACGGCGAACCATCAGCACCTTCTCCGCGTGACCGGGCGCGAGCTGCGCGCTGACAGCCGGACACCAGCCATCGCCGGATTCCACCGCGACAGAATTCCAAGGCTCACCCACGCAGTAGCCGTCGAGATTGCCGGCCTTCAAGTTCATGAACATCGCAGGAGGCGGCACCACGACGATGTGAACGTCCTTGTCCGGATCGATGCCCGCCGACGCAAGCCACGAGCGCAGCAGGAAGTTGTGGGAGGACCACTGGAAGACCACGCCGAAGGTAAACGTCTTCGTTCCCCGGCAACGTTCGATCTCCGAGCGCAACGTCCGCGCATCCCGCACGCCGCGCTGGCGCAGGTCGCGGGAAAGCGTGATGGCGTTGCCGTGGAGATTCAGCACCAGCCCTGTCACGCATTCGCTGCGAATCGAGCCCAGCGCCAGCGTCGCCGCGAAGGGCATCACCGAGAGCGCATGGGCTGCTTCCAGGTCGCCGTAGAGAATCTTGTCGCGAATGGTCGCCCAGCCCGGCTGGCACTGAAGCTCCACATTGAGATCATATTTGGCAAAGAGACCCAGCTCCTGCGCCATCACCAGCGGAGCGCAATCAACAAGGGGGACAAAACCAACGCGGAGAACTTTTGATTTGCTTACGGCCATATACTTTGTGCGGTTGTGCGGCTTTTCCGCGCACCCTCCCTTTAGCCGTGCCCATGCCATCGCTCCCAGGGCACGGTGAAAGACCAAGGAATACTTTAATTGCGGGAATGAAATGCATTCATGATTCCAGGCTCTGACGCGCAAACGGTTGCTAACTGGCCCTCCGGCCATCGACGACGTCCCGCTGTCAAACACATGACGGGACGGGCCCTTGCCGAGATCGAACAGCAGAACAGCGCCGATAGTCGGCCGGAATCTCTCCAAGTGATCTGTTTTGCGCAGCGACCTCCGCGCACGACGGCTAATAATCGACAGCCATCGCCGTGCACCTCTCAGAAAAGCAAAACAACCAGCGCACTCGGTTGAGCGCGCCGGTTGTTTCGTGAGCACCGTGTGGCCGACAGTTACGGCTTCGTACCCTTGGGCGCGCGCGGCTGGCTATGGCCGAGGAACCGGTTCGCCGCGTTCAAGTAAGCGCGCGCGCTGCCTTCGATGACATCCGTGCTTGCGGCCTTGCCGGTCACGAGATCGCCATCGCCAAAGTCCACCTTCACCGTCACTTCGCCGAGCGCGTCCTTGCCTTCGCTCACGGCGCGGAGCTGATAATCCATGAGCTTGCCACGCGTCTTCATGATGCGGTCCATCGCCTTCAACGCCGCGTCCACCGGACCGTCGCCGATGCTCGCATCCTGCTGAAGCTCGCCGTCTTTCTTCGCGGAATGCTTCAAGCGCACCGTCGCCGTCGGCACCGTCTGGCTGCCGCTGCTGACGCTGATGTAATCGAGCGACCACGTCTCCGGCACTTCGGCGATCTGACCTTCCACGAGCGCGGAGAGATCGTCGTCATAGACGAACTTCTTCTTGTCCCCGATTTCCTTGAAGCGCGCGAAGATGGCCGCCACGTCGTCATCCGTCATCTTGAATCCAAGATGCTTCAAACGGGAGGCGACGGCGGCGCGTCCGCTGTGCTTGGTGAGCGGCAATTCCGTGAGGCCCCAGCCGACATCGCGCGGGTCCATGATCTCGTAGGTCTCGCGCTTCTTGAGAATGCCGTCCTGATGAATGCCGCTGCCGTGCGCGAACGCGTTCGCACCGACGATGGCCTTGTTCCGCGGCACCGGGAAGCTGCACATGCGCGAGACGAGCCGCGACGTCTTCACGAGCTCGCGATGCTTGATGCCCGTGTGAAGCCCGTTGAACATGTCGTTGCGGGTGCGCACGGCCATGACGAACTCTTCGAGCGCCGTGTTGCCCGCGCGTTCGCCGATGCCGTTGATCGTTCCTTCGACCTGACGCGCGCCACCTTGCACCGCGGCGAGCGCGTTGGCGACGGCGAGGCCGAGGTCATCGTGGCAATGCGCGCTGAAGATGACGTTCTTCGCACCGCGCGCGTTGGCGATGATGTGGCGGAACATCCGCTCGTATTCGGCGGGCGTCGCGTAGCCGGTGGTGTCCGGCATGTTGATGGTGGTCGCGCCCGCCTCGATGGCGGCCTCGACGACCTTCACAAGGAAATCGAGCTCCGTGCGCGACGCGTCCTCCGGCGAGAACTCCACGTCCTTCACGAACGCCTTCGCACGCTTCACGCCGTCGATGGCGAGGCGGATGATTTCGTTCTGCGCCTTCCCGAGCTTGAACTCGCGATGGAGCTTCGACGTGCCGAGGAAGACATGGATGCGGCCCTTCTTCCCGGCGGGCTTGATGGCGTGGCCGGCGGCTTCAATGTCCTTCGGCACGCAGCGGGCAAGTCCGCAGATGACGGGGCCTTTGACTTCACGGGCGATCTCCTGCACGGATGCGAAGTCGCCCTCGCTCGCCACAGGGAAACCGGCCTCAATGATATCCACGCCAAGCCGTGCGAGCTGGCGGGCGATTTCGAGCTTTTCGCGCGGCGTCATGGCGGCGCCGGGGCATTGCTCGCCGTCGCGAAGCGTGGTGTCGAATATGATGATGCGGTCGTTTTTCATGTTGCTTGCTTTCTATGTTGAGGCGGCGCGGCTCACGTTCATCCCGTTGAAAAACAAAAACCCCACCGCCGGTTTTGGCAGTGGGGTTTGAACTTACAAAGTCTCGTCAACACCCGCCTGCCGCGCTGCGCAAAAGCAGCGCGCTGGTAAGCAGCAGAGTATTGATGTTCAAATTCACGTGGGCGGACGCTAATCCTGCCCGCCCAGACGGTCAATTTCATTTTTCTGTGCGTCCGACAAGTCAGCACAACACAGTTCAAGCATCTGCGCCTCGCCGGGCTCGTGGCTTTACACGTCATGACCGTGCGCCTATCCTCCGTCACAGTGACAGAAACACGAAAAACTCGCGTGGTGGTGGGCATGAGCGGCGGAGTGGATTCCTCTGCGGCGGCGGCGTTGCTCGTCGAGCAGGGCTACGACGTCATCGGCATCACGCTCAAGCTCTGGCCGCAGGATTGCGTCAATCGCGCGGAAGACAAATGCTGCGGACCGCAGGCCGTCACGGACGCTCGCGCCGTCTCGCACAAGCTGGACATCCCTTACTATCTCGTCGATGAGGCGGAGGAATTCCAGAAGCACGTCATCAACTATTTTGCCGAAGAATATCGCGCCGGCCGCACGCCAAACCCGTGCGTGATGTGCAACGACCGCCTGAAATTCGGCACGCTCATCAGCCGCGCGCACAAGCTCGGCGCGGAACTGATCGCCACCGGCCACTTTGCTCGCGTGGAGCCCAGCGCCGACGGCACGCGCCATCTGCTGAAGCGCGGACGCGATTCGCGCAAGGATCAGAGCTACTTCCTCTTCACGCTGAAACAGGATCAGCTCGCCCGCACGTTGTTCCCGCTCGGCGAACTGACCAAGAGCGACACCCGCGAGATCGCCCGCGAGTGCGAACTCAAGACCGCCGACAAGGAGGAGAGCATGGAAATCTGTTTCGTGCCGGACAAAGATTACGGGAAGTTCCTCCAGGACGCCAACCTCGTGCAGAAGCATCAGGGCGATGTCGTCGATCTTCACGGCCGAGTGCTCGGCAAGCACGACGGGATCGAGTTCTACACCATCGGGCAGCGCAAAGGCCTCGGCATCTCGTCGCCCAAGCCCATCTACGTGATCGAGCTGGATGCGAAGAACAATCGCGTGATCGTTGGCGATGATTCCGCGCTCGACCGCGACACATTCACCGTGCAGCGCTGCAACTGGATTCCGTGGGAGACGCCACCTGCAAGCATCGAGGCCACCGCGAAGATCCGCTACAATCATCCCGGAACGCCCGCGACCATCACCACTCTTCCCAACGGCGACGCGACGGTGAAGCTTCACACGCCACAGCGCGCCATCACCCCCGGCCAGGCCTGCGTCTTCTATCAGGACGACCTCGTGCTCGGCGGCGGGTGGATTGCCCGGTAGAAATTCTCTCACTGCCTTTCCAACAGGACTGACGCATCCCCTGCCAACGATCGTATGCGTCAGCCCTGTAGTCTGAACGGAGCCGTCTCGACAAAGCCTTTCGGCCACGCCTAATCTTCCGGCGATGCAATTGTCGAATCGCCCGCTCATCATCGCAGGACGTGAGTTCCGTTCCCGGCTCTTTCTCGGGACCGGAAAATTCTCCTCGCCCGAAGCGATGCGCGACGCCCTCGCCGCCAGCGGTGCGGAGATCGTCACCGTCGCCCTGCGTCGCGCTGATCTCAGCGGGAAGAAGGATCCCTTCGCAAACATCCTCGAATTTATCGACCCCAAGCGCTATCTGCTCCTCCCGAACACCAGCGGCGCGATGAACGCCGAGGAAGCCCTCCGCCTTGCCCGTCTCGCCGCCGCCGCCGGACTGCCGAAATGGGTGAAGTTGGAAATCCATCCGGACCCGCGCTACCTGCTTCCCGATCCCATCGAGACCTTCAAAGCCGCCGAGCAGCTCGTGAAGGAAGGCTTCACCGTGCTGCCCTACATCAACGCCGACCCCGTGCTCGCCAAACGCCTGCAAGACATCGGCACCGCCACCGTCATGCCGCTTGGATCGCCGATCGGTTCAAATCGCGGCATCCAGACCCGTGACCAGATTCGCATCATCATCGAGCAGGCCACCGTTCCCGTCGTCGTCGATGCCGGACTCGGCGCGCCCAGCCATGCTGCCGAAGCGATGGAGCTCGGCGCAGATGCGGTGCTCATCAACACCGCCATCGCCATCGCGTCTGATCCGAACCGCATGGCCGTCGCCTTCAAGACCGCCGTCGAAGCAGGCCGTGCCGCCTACGAAATGGGAATCGGCTCCCAGCACGACACCGCCAGCGCGACCAGTCCGCTGACGGGATTTCTCGACTGACCATCATCCATGGCCCCTATCCCATGACCAAACTCACCTCCACCCGCGTCACCAAGCTCCTCACCGCCGCCCGCCGCTCGCGCATCCTCGTCGTCGGCGACGTCATGCTCGATCAATTCATCTGGGGCAGTGTCAGCCGCATCTCGCCGGAAGCCCCCGTGCCCGTCGTTGATTTCAAGAGCGAGAGCTTCATGCCCGGCGGCGCGGCCAACGTCGCCCGCAACCTCTCCGCCCTCGGCGCTGCGCCGGAACTCTTTGGCGTCGTCGGTGGCGATGATTCCGCCCTCCGCATGCGCGAACTCCTGCGCGAACAGCACGTCGGCTGCGGCGGACTCATTACGCATTCCTCCCGCCCCACCAGCATCAAGACCCGCATCGTCGCGCATCAACAGCAGGTCGTCCGGGTGGATCGCGAATCGAAGACACCTCTCGACAATGCGACTACTGCCCAGTTACTCGGAGCCATCGAGCATCGGCTGAAAGGCGCGGACGCCGTCATCGTCGGCGACTACGGCAAAGGCGTCGTCACTCAAAGCCTCCTCGATGCGTTGAAGGAGCTCTGCCGCAAACGCGGTGTCTGGTTGAGCTTTGATCCGAAACCGGTGCATCACCTCAATCTCACCGATCTCTCGCTCATCACCCCGAACCGCAAGGAAGCCTTCGAGCTGTCCGACCTGCCGGACGATACGCGCCACGCGAACCCCCTCTCGGACCTCAACCTCATCCGCACGGCGGAGCGGCTGCTGAAAGATCTCTCCCCCGCCCTGCTCCTGATCACGCTCGGCGAACAAGGTATGTTGCTCTGTCGCCAGGGCCAGAAGCTGATTCACATCCCGACCGTCGCGCAGGAAGTTTTCGATGTCTCCGGTGCCGGCGACACCGTCATCGCGTCCTTCACCCTAGCCATCGCCGCCGGTGCGTCGCCGCTCGAAGCCGCCATCGTTTCCAATCACGCCGCCGGAGTCGTCGTCGGCAAAGTCGGCACCGCCATCGTCACGCCCAAGGAACTGGTCGCGAGCTTCAAGCGATAGCACGCAGCAGCATCACTGTGCGGTCACCACCGTCGCGGGAAGCTGGTAGACGCCGAACCAGCGCTGGCTGCTGCTGGGCGTGCCCGTCACCTCGAACTGCGCCGCCTCTCCGGCACGCAGCAGACTCGACGGCACTTCGATCTCCAGCACGCCGTTGCTGTCCTCACCGTTCGCCTCCATCACCGCGTAACGCATCTGGGAACGTCCGTCCACGCTTTGCCAGACCCGATCCGTCAGGCTGACATCGAACTCGCAGACGCGCTGTCCGTTCACGCTCAGAGAAAACTTTCCACCCGGCTGTGACGCGAAACCCATCGCGGCGGGCAGCCGAAACGAATGCATCGCGCCGAGTTTCGCGGGCAAGTTCGCGCTCTTCCATACCAGCCGTTCCTGGCCCGCGTTCTGCCGGCAATACGGCATTGGCAAACGCCCCAGCCAGCTTGGATACGGCAGCGTCTCGAACGCCGAGACCACTTGGGACACGCCGTTCACTCCGCGATTGGTGAACTCCGCCCGCGCCTTCGCGATCTGTTCCGCAGTCGCGCTTCCGAACAGCGCCGGCGCACCCGCCTTCAGCCACGCGATCAAATCCGCCAGATCCTGCGGCGTCATTGCCTGCTCCAAGCCCTCGGGCATCAGCGACAACGCGCTCGCCCGGATGGACGTGATGTCGCGTCGTGAAATGGATTCCCGCACGCCGCCACCTTGCACCAGCGTGAGGCCCGTCGCCGTCTCGCCGCGAACAATTCCGTTCAGGCTGCGCCCATCCTTCGTCTCCACATTGTACGCGATGAAGTTCGGGTTGATGCCCGCGTTTGGATCAAGAATCGCGAGAAGGAAATCCGCCGCGCTCTTGCCCGCAAACTCCGCGAGACCCGGCCCCACATCATGGCCCTGCCCTCGATAGGCGTGACACTGCGCGCAGTTCTTCGCGAACGATTCTCCGCCGCGTTCCTGAACTCCACGCAACTGACTCACGCCTGCGTAACGCACCATTACTTCGCTCCGGCTCGACCCCGTCGTGACGAACAGATTCTCCGCGCTTGTCCTAACGATGTTGCTGGCGTGCGAACGCAGGCGCTGCCGTTGCGTCAGCGAGAACTCCGCAGGTTGGACCACGCCCGACTCGGCTGACTTCAGCACGATCTCTAGCCAACGATCCTTCGAGAGCAGCAACTCCAGCAACTCGCTGCGCGCCGCCGGCCCGAGGTGATTCCATTGAGCGACCGCTTCGAGCGGAAAGTCTTCTCCACGCAGTCCGCCGATGGCTTTGCGCAGCCCCTGACGCGCGGAAGAATCCAAATCGGACTGAAGCAACTGCACCAGACGCGCACGGTTCGTCGGCGAGTTCTCCGCGAGATGG
>CAMCCU010000150.1 GCA_945872975.1 Pedosphaera parvula Ellin514 | reverse complement strand
CGCTTTACCTGAACTCACCAACGGGAGCATGGCGCGATGAGCTGGCCCGCACACTGGCGATTATCGATCCCGCGCTGGTCGCTGAATTAGGCCTGCCCACGAATCGTTTTCCGACCGTGAATCGAAGTTTGCGAAGATAGCCTTTGTCTTGGCGAAGCAGTTGGATACGGATCAAACCGATCGCGCGAATTGCCGCGCAGTTGAGAAGACGCTTGCTGGCTTTCTGCGGCTGATCCTACACTGTCGCCCTCGTTTTCACGGACCGTTAAGACTAAGAATTATTCGTTACGCATCACGACATGAACACCGTCAATCAACTCAAGACCATCAAGTCCAACACCGCTGCGAAAGTCGGCGCTGAACTCTCCCGCACCGGCGGCCTGCTCCGCCTCGCGCCCGCCTGGGTGCCGCGCTCGTTCCTCCAGCCCGGCCTGCGCATCAAGCTCCACCCCGATGACACCTACGCCTACGGCCTGAACCGTGGCGGCATCGACGAACGCTGGTTCGCCTCCACCACCGTCACGGCGAATGAAGGCCGCGCGGCGGACGAAGGTTTGAACTACTGCGTGGTGGGCAAGGAACGCTTCACGCTCAAGCAGGCCGTGGATGATTGCGGCGCGGATCTCGTCGGCAAAAACATTTGGAAGAAGTACGGCAAGTGGCCGGTCTACTCGAAGTTCTTCGACAACATGGGACCGATTCCGCATCACATGCACCAGTCGGCGAAGCAGGCCAAGCTCGTCGGACAGGAAGGCAAGCCCGAGAGCTATTACTTCCCGCCGCAGCACAACAACGTCGGTAACAACTTTCCCTACACGTTCATGGGCTTCGAGCCGGGCACGACGAAGGCGCAGGTCCGCAAGTGCATTGAGAACTGGAACAAGGGCGACAACGGCATCCTCGATCTCTCGAAGGCGTATCGCTTGAAGCCCGGCACCGGCTGGCTCATCGATCCGTGCATTCTTCACGCGCCCGGTTCGCTCTGCACCTACGAGCCGCAGTGGGGCAGCGATGTCTTCGGCATGTATCAGAACCTCGTCGAAGGCCGCGAAGTGCCGTGGAGCCTGCTCGTGAAGGACATGCCCAAGAGCAAGCACAAGGACATCGACTTCATCGTGGACCAGCTCGACTGGGAGAAGAACGTGGACCCGAACTTCAAGGACAACCATTACCTCGAACCCGTCCCGGTGGCCGACACGCGCAAGGAAGGTTTCGTGGACCGCTGGATCGTCTATGGCAAGGTCGATGGCGAGCAGCTCTTCACCGCGAAGGAGCTGACGGTCGAGCCCGGTGTGAAATGCACCATCAAGGACACCGGCGCGTACGGCCTCATCTGCGTGCAGGGCAGCGGCAAGATCAATGGTCAGACGCTCAATTCGCCGAAGCTCATCCGCTTCCATGAACTGACCGAGGACGAATATTTCTGCACCGAGGACGGCGCGAAAGCCGGCGTGACCTTTGAGAACACGAGCGAGACCGAGCCGCTCGTCTGCCTCCGCTACTTCGGTCCCGAAGTGAACCCCGACGCGCCGGCGATGGGTGCCTATCGGAAGAACAAGTTCAACTGAGGCTCAATTGACTTAAGGAAACGGCGGCTGGCGGAAACGTCAGCCGCCGTTTTTGTTTTCGTGTGACGTGGAAGTCGAATTTACTTTCCGCCTTCGGCCGCCTTTACGCCCTTCTGATAGGTCGTGTAGAGGGAGATGGGAATGTTCAGCGCGCCGAGGTGTTGCTTGATGAGTGGTTCGACTTGGGCCCACTCCAATCCGCCGACGCCGGTGGCGAGGCGTGGCAGTGCGAGGCTCGTGATCTTCTCAGACTCGATCCATTTGTGCAGCTCGCGCAGGCACAGGTTGACGTTGTGGTAGGTCGCCTTTCCGGGGCGTGCGTGCTCGCTGGCAGCCGGTTCCTGGGTGAAGAGGTTGACGATGCGCCGGCCGTCCGCGCCGGACCAGACCCAGAGTCCACCGGGCTTGGGATGCGCGGTGTGGAGGTAGTGCCGGAAGTCTTTGTAGAGCGCGGGCCAGTCCTGCCGCAGGCTGAGCGCCAGGCCGGAGTCGAAGTGATCGTTGGGCGCGATGCCGTGAGCGATCGCATGTGCTGGGCTGAGGAGAATGTCGCCGGTGACGTATTGAATCATAAGGCTTCCAAGGTGGCTTCAATGCGCCACGCCGCCTACGCGATCCTTGGCGAGAGTCACGCTGGAATTGCCCGCTAAAAACATGGGTGGATCAGCGATCTGCGCTGGCGCCAGGCATCGGTCTGTTCCATGTTTTTACTGTCACCAACGTGAATGCTTTCTCTGACATTTTCAGCCCTGCAGCCCCGGTCGCCGTTCTGGGATTGGCGCTGGTGCCTGGTGCGCAGTATAGCGTGGCGGGCATCGCCGTCGTGCTGGTGATCCTTTGTGTCCTGCTTCACTACGAGGTGCTGCGCAAGCTTTCTGAATGGCTGGATCGTCTGGGCCGGCTTCACCGGACGAGGGTGCTGGTTTTGATTCTAGGACTTCTGGTCACTCACATTTGCGAGATATGGATTTACGCGATCGGCTATGGGCTGCTGGATGGCGTGGAGGGTTTCGGCAGCATCGCGACCACTTCGTCCCACACCTTGCCAAGCGACTGGCTCGACGACATCTATTTCTCGTTCGTCACCTACACCACGGTCGGCTACGGCGATTTGGTGCCAGTGGGGCCGATCCGTTTCATCGCGGCGACAGAGGCGCTGAATGGCTGGGTGCTGCTCGGATGGTCGGCGTCCTTCACGTTTCTTGAGATGCAGCGATTCTGGCGGAATCCCAGGAGATTGCGCCCTTAGCGTGTGCGCCGGAGCGCGGCGCTTCCTGTGGCGGCGATGGTCAGGAGGCGGTGAAGCGCGTGGCTTCTAGAACAAGGAGCCGATGGCGAGTCCGAGCACGCTCAACGGGCCCTGGTCTTCGAGGCCGTCGGTGGCCTTGTCGAGTTTCTGGAGGCTGAGCTTGGCGTTCTTCAGGAAGGAATCGTCATTGATCAGCTTGCCGACGGTGCCGTCGCCCCGGTTCATCTTTTGCAGAATCTCGCGCAGGTTCGTCATCGCGGTGGTGGTCTCGACGTAGAGCGCCTCGTCCTTGGTGAGCTTGCCAAGCGTGCCTTTGCCGCTGTTGATGCCGTCGATGATCGTCCGGACCTGGGTGATCATTCCGTCAGCCTGGCCGGTGAGGTTCTTGATGTCGCCGGTCGCAGACTGGAGGTTTGTCACGGCGGCATAGGCGGCGAGGTAGAAGGCGTCGTCGTTGATGAGCTTGCCGACGGTGCCGCGTCCCTGGGCGATGTTGTCTGACACGATGCGCATGTTGCCGATGACGGCGGTGAGCGGGCCACTGTTCTGTTTCACGAAGTCCGTGAGCGGCCCCATCAGCGTGCTGAGGTTGTCGGTGCTGAAGCTCTTGGTGAGGTTCTCGATGCCGCCGGCGACGCCTTCGAGCTTGGACATGAGCACGCTGAGGTCGGGCTGTTCGATGGTTTCGAGCGATCCTTTCTGGATGTCTGGCGCGGCGGCGGAACCGCCCTCGATGCTGACGAAGTTCTGCCCCATGAGGCCGGTGAACTTGATGACCGCCTTGGCGTCGGTCTTGATCTTGAATTCGTTGCGGATCTTCAGGGCGATCTTGGCACGGCCGTTCTCCAGTTCGACACCTTCGACGCGACCGATCTCGACGCCGGCCATCTTGACGAAGTCACCTTTCTTGAGCTCCTGCGCGGTCTTGAAGCTGGCGTGGATCTGGTAGCCTTTGGCGAACCAGTCCATCGCGCCGACCAGTTCGAGGAGGAGCACGGCGACAACGAGGGCGAGGGCGAAGAAGAGGCCGAGCCGGGTTTCAAGGGTGTTTTTCATGGCGTCTCTCGGTGGGAGTTGGGTTTGAAATCTGCGTTCAGAAAACGGTGGATGACGGGATGCGGGTGGTTCTTGATCTCGGCCACGGTGCCGATGGCGATGATCTCGCCTTCGTGCATCATGGCCATCCGGTCGGCGATGCCAAAGGCCAGATCGCGATCGTGCGTGACGACGATGGAGGTGACGTGGACGCGCTTCTGGAGATTGAGAATCTCCTCGCCGATCACGACGGCGCTCAACGGATCAAGCTCGCTGGTGGGTTCGTCGTAGAGGATGAGCTGCGGCTCGATGACGAGCGCGCGGGCGATGGCGACGCGTTTCTTCATGCCGCCGGAGAGCTCGCCGGGGAAGCGGTCCTTCACGTTCTTGAGTCCGAGGAAGTCGAGCTTCTCGATCGCGATGCGAGTGATCTCCTCGGGTGGCTTGAGGCGATGTTCAGTGAGATAGAGGCCGACGTTTTCGAGGACGTTCAGGGAGTTGAGCAACGCGCCGGACTGGAAGACGAGCGCCATGCGGTATTGGGCCATGGTGGCCTCGTCGCGGACGGAGTGTTCCTCGATGAAGATCTCGCCCTCGTCCGGCGCTTCGAGGCCGATGATGTGTTTCAGCAGAACGCTCTTGCCGCTGCCGCTGGGCCCCATGATGACGAAGGTCTCGCCGCGCCGGACCTCGAAGCTGATGCCCTTGAGTACGGGCACGCCATCGTAGCTCTTGCGCAGGCCGGCGACGCGGATGTTGACGCTCTGGGTGCTGGGATCGGGTGCGCTCATTTCTCGAGGGAAAGCAGGAAGCGGGTGAGGAAGTAATCGAGGATGAGGATGAGGACGATGGAGTTGACCACGGCCTTGGTGACGGAACGTCCGATGCCGCGCGGTCCGCCGATGGTCACCAGTCCCTGGTGACAGCAGACGGTGCCGATGACGACCGCGAAGACGGCGCTCTTGAGCAGGCCGTTGAGCACGTCACCGAGTTCGACGACAAGGCGGAGGTTCACGAAGAAGGACTGGAAGGTGATGCCGATCTTTTCGTTAAACACGGCGACGAGCCCGCCGCCGAACCAGCCGACGAGAATCGCGAAGAGGACGAGAATCGGAAGCGAGATGGTGATGGCGACGATGCGCGGGAGCACGAGGTAATGGATGGGATTGATGTTCATCGTGCGCAACGCATCGATCTCTTGATAGACGCGCATGGAGCCGATCTCGGCGGCCATGGCGGAACCGATGCGTCCGGAGATCAGGATGGCCATCATGACGGGTGCGAGTTCCTTGCAGATGGAGAGGCCGACGAGTCCGCCGATCGCACTGGAAAGCCCGCGCTCGGCCAGCACCGGACCGGTTTGCAGGGCGATGACGCCGCCGATGAAGAGCGCGAGCACGCAGGCCATGAGCAGGCTGGCGTTGCCGATCTCGAAGAGTTGATCGTAAACCTTCTGGCGCTGGCGGACGACGTGCGGCAGCGCCCGGAGGGTGCGCCACAAGAGGACCAGCATTTCGCCGACGTTTTGGAACATAGCTTCGGGCTAACGGTGTGAGGGTTCGGCGGAGGTTTTCTTTTTTCCGAATGGGATATAACCCACGCGCCAGCGCCGGCCTTCAGAATCCGATTGATACTGAATTAAGCCGAAAAGGAGCGAGCATTTTCTGGCGTCCGGCGAGGTGTCGCGGCGATAGAGATTCCAGAGCAACGACTGGCTGGTCGCGCCGGTCTTCTCGTTTTGCTCCGCGCGCCAGAGGGACCAGAGCGGCGAGAGGTCGCGTTCGACGCTCGTGTTGTTCGGCAGGAACGGCTCCAGCGGCGCGAGCACTTGCAGGCGATGCCGCCCATCGAGCTCGCGACGTGAAGTGAAGAGCGGCCACAGGGCGATCTGGCGCTGGCTCTGTTTGGTCTCCGTATTCTTTACGGAAGTGTCGGAGTAGAGAAAGAACAGGACGCGTTTGCGCTCGCGGTCCAGCGGGGGTGAGTGGAGGCCGTTATACTTGTAGAGCGGCCAGAGATACCAGCCGCTGCTCTGGCTGGCGTTGCGGGCTTTGCTGTAGATCGGCCAGACGCGATTGATGGTCTTGCCTTCACCGCGCGCAAAGACGATTAGCGGCCACGGCGCGCTCCACTCGGAGTATTTCCTCGCTCGATCCACGGTGTGGGTAACCCCGATCGGCCACGGGTAGGAGGTCGAGTCGCGCTGCTCGGAACGGAATTGCGTGTAGAACGGGATGAACGAGTGCTGGCGGGATTCGTTGGTGGTCCCGATGTTGGCGCGGTGTGTCAGGTAAAGCGGCCAGAGGAGGAACATCTTTTCGTGTCCGCCATCGACGCCGACATCGCCCCAGTGATTCGTCCGGTAGCCGGCGTCCTTGTGCTCGCTGCCGACCAGCGGCCACAATTGCCAGCCGCTCAACCGATCACCATGGCGCAGGTGGAAAAATGGCAGGAGATAATTGTCGGTGACCACGTCCTTCTTTCGCGTGTGGAGGTAGAGCGGAAAGAGCGTGAACTTGATTTCGTCACGGAAGATTCGTTCACGGATGGTTCCGTGGATCGGGAAGAGAGCGGTGTAGTTTTTCTCCGGAACCTTCGATCGCTGCTGGAAGTAAAACGGGAAGAGAGTGAACCGGTTCACGTTGGTCTCGGACTGGGTCTGGCCGCCGGAGAAGCTCAGGAGTTGAATGACCTGGATTCGATATTCGCTCCCGTAGCGGTTGTAGGTGATCCCTTTCCAGAGGAAGTCGAACCACTCGTAGTCCACGTCGTCGTTGACGGTGTAGGAAAAGAGCGGGGGAACCGCCCAAGACTTTGCCACGCTGCCGTCATCGACGATCTCCTGCTTGTAGAAGAACGGGCCGACCGCCTCGGTTCGATGGCCTTCGTCCAGCGTGAGCTTGAACTCATCGAAAAGAGGTCCTGCCGCCAGATCAGCCGCGCCGACCCTGCTGGGACCAAGCATCAGGAGGCCAGCGACCAGGAAACAGCATTGTAGCGAGCGACGGCGTAACATTTAACGTGCGGGAATGATTAACAGTTCGACTGGAGGTGAGGAACAAGAAAACCAACGGAGAATGGGTTGCTGATCGATAGCGTTAACGGGTTTTCGATTGCTGGCTTATAGCTCACTCAAACTAGGGTTTGACATTGCCGCTTGGGTTATTAGTTTGTCCGAAGACTTGAGGTTTCTACCTCGGTTCCTCCCGACCCAGCGTCGATTGTGCATTATCGCGCTGGTTTTTTTTTATCGACCAGCCATAGCGATCCAGCAGGTTCAGAATCGCGGGCAGGAAGGTGAGTCCGACAAACATGCATGTGGCGGTTCCCGTCGCCATCACATACCCCAAGCTCTCGATTCCCCGATGCTTCGCCGCGATCAAGCTTCCGAATCCCGCAATGGTTGTCAGTCCGGAAATCAAGACGGCTTTGCCCGTGCTCTTGGCCAGGATGCTCGGCTGCAATTCTTCCGCGAACCGGTTCAAGATATGAATGCCGTTGGTGACTCCGATTCCAACGACAAGCGGAAGCGTCATGATGTTCGCTGGATTGAACGGGATGCCGAACACGCCCATGAAGCCGGCCATCCACAGAAAGCCGACACCGACCGGGACCAATGAAAGGACCACGCACGAAACCTTTCTGAAGTGGATGTAAACGAGGATTGCGATCGCGAGCAGCGAGTAGAGGGCCGCCTCCTCGAAGCTCTGCTTCAGGAGCGTGGTGTATTCAAACAGTTGCACCGGCGTGCCGGTGACGTGGGGATCGACCTTTCGTAAATCCGCGACGAAGCGCGCCTGATTCTCGCGTTCCCAGATGTTTTCCTTTGGATAGATCTGGAGCAAATGTTTCCCGGTCACGCCCACGAACCGATTCCTCAGCGTCGAGGGCAGATCCTCCACCGTCATTTTTCCGCCGGCATCCTGCTGCTGAATGGAGGTGAAAGTCTGGTGGACATCGTTCAGCAACGCCTGCTGGAACTGCGCCAGCTTTTCTGCCGCAGGCGCGCGGTCGTCCAGCAGCAGATGCTGGCGCAAGGCACTGATCGCCTGGCGCAGCGACGTCACTTGCTCGCGAAGCTTGGCCTCATCGTCGCCGAGTTTGCCGAGGATCAGTCCCATGTAACCGTGCAGTGAGAACAACGCCTGATCCAGGTCCACGGTGTTCACCGCATTCGTGTCCGCGTTCTGGAAATGAATCTCCGCCGTCACCTTCTTGATCTCGCGGATCAACTCCAGCTTATGCCCGACATCCTCGGTCAGGTAGGGTGCCATCGAATCCACCGTCGCCACGGTCGCCAGGTTCGTGAGCGTCGAGATCAGGTTCGTCGCCTGCGCTGCGTTGGTGGCCATGATCGCGCCGAACAGCACTGACCGTGGCGAGGACTCGATCAGCTTGTCCTGGAAAAGCACCGCAGGCAGGCCCGCGCTCTGCATGTTCAGCAGGTTGTAATCGAACTTCACCTTGCCCGCCGGAATCAGCGACAGCAACGTCAACGCCACCATCACCACCGCGACCGTGACGGGCCGGCGCAGCCAGATGTTTTCGATGCGCGCGCGCATGTCCACCTCCACCGCCGCCTGCTTCTCCAGCATCGGGCGGAGCTCATGATCCAGCACATTCTGTCGCCCGCGCAACAGCAGCACCGGCAGCAGCGTCATCATCGGAATCATGCAGACGAGCAGGCCGCCGCCGCAGATGATCCCCATCTCCTGGATGCCCTTGAAGTCCGTGAACGCCATGGCGAAGAACGCGCCCGCCGTCGTGAAGCCGCCGGTGAAAATCCCCATCCCGGTGTTCACCATCGCCTTCTCCAACGCCACGCGCTCGCTGCGTCCGTGGCGCAATTCCTCCTCGTAGCGCGTGATCAAATGCACGCCGAAATCGATGGCCAGACCGATCAGGATCGGCACGAACGTGATGGTCAGGATGTTCAGGTGCCCGACGGTCAGCGTCGTGAACCCCATCGTGTAAGCCAGTCCGACCAGCAGGGACAACGTCGCCTTCAGCGGGCGCCCGGTTTCGTGATAGCCATAGACAAAGATCAGCGCCACCGCCACCAGCGAGAGGAGCGTCGCCAGCGTGCTGTCCTTCTGCGACTGCTCCATCTCGTCGAACTCCAGCACCGGCTCGCCTGTGATACCGACATTCAATCCGGGCACCTCGACTTCCGTTTCTCGCACGAGCTCGCGCATCCGCCGCACAGCCGTGCTGCGCCGCTCTTCTGAGATGGCCTGCGCCGTCGCGAGATAAATCCGGCCCTTTGCGAACGTGATGTACATCTCCTGCTCCGCCTTCTCGCCCGCGTCGAAGAGCGCATTGATGCCTGGCGTCGGCGGAATGCCCAGCCGCCTCAAGCCGGCCGTCGCCTGACTGAAGATCCGCTCCAGCGCCGGGAGAGCGCGCACCAAAGATTTGTTCTCGTCCGACGCCTCCTCCGTCGCCTGCGAGATCTGGCGGTTCACCAGGTTCACCAGCGACACTAGGTTCGTTGCCTTCGTGAACTGCTGGACGAACGGCCGGAAATCGATGAGCGACTGCTGCATGGAACGCAGATCCTTCTCCGGCACGAACTGGAGCGCCTTCGGGCCCATCAGCTTCAAGTCGCCCTTGTAGAAGACGTGCGCGAACAGGTTCGTCTCCAGCTGCGTCTTGCCGTCCGCGGATGTCACCGTCGTGCGCTCCGCCTCCAGCTTCGCGCCCAGCCGTTCCACGAACTGACGGTTCTTCTCCATCTGCTCGCTTTCCACGACGGCCACAATGTCATCCTCCACGGGGAACTCCTTGCGGAACTCCAGGAAGAACTTGTGATACTCCTTCTCGCCGCCGACGAGCGCATTGCGGCTCGTGTGGAATTCCAAATGCGTGACCGTGTACCAAATGCACACCGCGGACAGCACCAGATGCGGCCAGCCGAACCACGCACGATGCCGGAACACCAGCTCCGTCAGCAGGAGCAGCGACCGTTCGCCGAAGGATTTTTTTGGTTCAGCCATGACTGGTCTGCTAATTCTCAGCCCTCCGCGAACGCCGCATTCGAGTAAACTTCCTTCACGTCATCGTGATCCTCGATCGCCTCGATCAACTTCGCCACCGCCGCCGCAGCCTCCGTTTCCGTCAACGGCACCGTCAGTGTCGGCACGTGCGTCACGCTTGCGCTCGCGCACTTGAAACCTTTCGCCTCGATTGCCGTGTGAACAACCTCGAAGCTCGCTGGCTCCGTCAAAATCTCAAACCCCTCCGGCTCCGCCTTGAAGTCTTCCGCGCCCGCCTCCAGCGCCACTTCCATCAGCGCATCCTCATTCGCCCCTTCGCGCGACACCATCATCAGCCCCTTGCGTTGAAATAGACGCGTCACCGCGCCCGCCGTCGCGATGGAGCCGCCCGCCTTCGTCATCAAGCTGCGGATCTCCGCCGCCGTTCGGTTGCGATTGTCCGTGCTCAACTCCACCACCATCGCCACGCCATGCGGACCGTAAACTTCGTAAGTGAGATCCTCGTAAGTTACCTGCTCGCCCTCGCCCGTGCCGCGGCGGATGGCGCGGTCGATGTTCTCCTTTGGCATGTTCGCCTCGCGGCTCTTGAGCAGCGCCATGCGCAGACGCGGGTTCATCCCCGGATCACCGCCGCTGATCTTCGTGGCGATGGTGATCTCCCTGCTCAACTTGGCGAAGATCTTCGCGCGCTTCGCGTCGATGCCGCCCTTGAAGTGCTTCACCTTCGCCCATCTGCTATGTCCGGCCATATATCAAAA
>CAMCCU010000149.1 GCA_945872975.1 Pedosphaera parvula Ellin514 | reverse complement strand
TGTAGCTGTCGAGGCGCAATCCACAGGCGGGATCAAACTTGCCGCGCATCCACATGTAACCGATCAGCCCATAGACGACGCCGGACATCCCACCGAACCTGGCGCTGCCCGTGGCGACCCACTGGACCAGGTTGGAACCGATCGCAAGGAACAGGACGAGCCGCGCCATCAGCGCCCTCGATTGCCGGGCTTCGATCATGCTCCCGAGGCTGGCGAGCCACATCATGTTGAAGACAATGTGCATGACGCTCATGTGAATGAAGATGGGAGTGACCAGTCTCCAGACCTCCCCGACGTTCACTTCGCGCAGATCAAGCACGCGCTTCCAGAGCGGGGCGAACGTGCGATGCGACGAGAGGAACAGCGATTTCACCGGCTCGAACTCTTCCCCGTACTTCGTGATCACAAACACCACGACGCAGATAAAAATCAGCGCGTAGGTGATGATTCCAAACTGGTGGCCGCGAAGGCTGGTGAAGGTGTCCCGGACCTTGCGCGTGCGACGACGATAGCTCGCCTCGTCCTCGTTTTCCTTCCGCTTCAAGGCCGTCGCCTCCTGTGAAGCGTCACGGAAGCGGGCATCCGTCGGGTTCTGCTGAAAGGCGCGCAGAAGCTCGCCGGCGCGGACGAGATCATCATCGGACTTCACCCACACGGACCAGACGTCCGCCGACCCGGCCTCCACTTCATTCGCGATGCCCTGCGCGTACAGGAAATCACCAAACGTCCGGGCCGCCGCCTCGCCTTGAATGTCCCCGATTGTTCTCATGGTGGACGACGGTAATCGGCTCTCGATAACGACGAAACAGAAATGTGCCTCAACGGAGCGCATATTGAGTCTCGCACCCGCTTCGCCGCCGCGGCTCGGCATGGCGGCCGGAACGCGCGCACGAATAGATTTGAAACGACGGCCCCACCTTCCTTTACTGGTCGCGAACTCACGAAAGGCTCTTATGCGAAATACTCTTCTGCTGTCTCTCCTCGTCTCGAACTGCGCGGCCATCGCAGCACAGCTTCCAGTGCCCATCTTCAAAGCCGTCGACGTGGATACGAAGGTGGAGATCGGCTACGGCGTGACGGTGGCGGATGTGAACGGCGACAAGAAGCCGGACATTCTGCTCGCGGACAAGAATCTCATCGTGTGGTACGAGAACCCATCATGGACGAAGCATGTGATGGCGGAGAAGTTGACGCCACTCGATCACGTCTGCCTCGCCGCGCAGGACATCGATGGCGATGGCAAGTGCGAGGTGGCGGTGGGCGCGGGGTGGAACCCCGGCGACACGTTGAACAGCGGCGCGGTCTTTTATCTCATGCCTCCCGCAGACCGCACGCAACGCTGGGAGCCGGTGACATTGCCTCACGAGCCGACGGTTCACCGGATGCGCTGGGTGAAGAATGGCGATGGCGGTTATGATCTCGTGATGGTGCCGTTGCACGGTCGTGGGAACAAACCCGCGACGGGCGAAGGCGCGGGAGTAAAGGTGGTGCGTTACCAGAAACCGGGCAATGCGCGTGACGCGTGGAAGGTGGAGACGCTGGATGAATCGATGCACAAGACGCACAACTTCGATCCCGTCCAGTGGGATGACGACGCGGCGCAGGAGATGTTGGTGGGCGGGAAGGAGGGCGTGTTCCTGATGGACATGACTGGCGCGAAGCCAACGATGACGCAGCTCTCGGGCACGGAGAGCGGCGGGGCGGGCGAGGTGCGGGCGGGCAGGCTCGCCGCCGGCAAACGCTTCGTGGCGACGGTGGAGCCGATGCACGGGAACAATCTGGTGGTTTACACGGCGGCGGAGGGAAAGAAGCTCTGGCATCGCAACGTGCTGGACGAATCGCTGGTGGATGGACACGCGCTGGCTTGCGGTGATTTCTCAGGCATCGGGCGCGACCAGATTGTCGTAGGCTGGCGGGCGATGAATCGTCCGGGTGTGAAGGTGGGCATCAAACTCTTCACACCGCTGGATGCGGGCGGCGCGAAGTGGGAGCAAACCTTGATCGATGACAACACGATGGCGTGCGAGGATCTGTGTCTCGCGGATCTCGATGGCAACGGCAAGCTGGACATCGTGGCGGCCGGGCGCGCGACGAAGAACGTGAAAATTTATCTGAACCAGGGAGTAAAGCCGGCGGGACAGTAACCAGTGGGTCGGCAGGTCAGAAGCTCAGTAAGTGAGCGGGCGAGAGGCCGGCTACACTTACATCCGCAGGCGGAAGAGCAGCGTGGTGGAGGAAGCGGGGAGGAAGACCTGAAGGCGGCCGTTTTTCACGGCGACGGGTTCAGTAACAGGGAACCAATCGCCTCCGTTCGGATGGCGGGCTTCGAGTTTGAACTCATAGGACGAGGCCGGCCAGCTCACCATGATACGGGAGGAAGCAGCCCCAAGAGCGCCGCTTGCCATGATGATCGGCTCCACGCTCAGCGCGGGCGTGCCGGTCAGGAATTTGGTCACGAACGAATCGCGTTTGCCGCCGAACTTGAGCAGGTCATCGTCAACCGTGAGCAGGCTGTTGGTGGTGGGAAGCTTGGTGGAATCAGTCCAGCCCACGATGTAGGCGTTCCCCGCGGGATCGAGCGCGATGCCTTGGCCGATGTCGGTCTTCTTACCGCCGTGATAAAAGGAGAGAACATTCGAGCTGCCGTCGGCATTTACCTTCACGAGGAACGCATCGATCTTGCCGGACAGATTGGTCTGGTAGGTGGTCCCGACGTTGGTGAAGGAACCGGACGGCCCGCGCACCGGAAAATTCTTGGAGGCCGTCTGACCGGTGACGTAAGCGTTGCCATCAGTGTCCACGGCGACATCCACGCCCTCGTCGTTCTTGCTGCCACCAAAGGTGAACGCGTAGTCGAGCGACAGGCCGTCAGGCGCGAACTTCACGAGGAAGGCGTCGTTCGTTCCGCCGGCAAAATTGACTCCGCGCGTGCCGGCATAAATCGTCGCCGGGTTGCCCGGTGCGAACGCGAGGGAGGTGACGTCGTGCGCGGTCAGGTTCGACTGGCTCAAGGACCACGACGCGCCGGCGTCCGCGCTGCGGAAGAGGCCGTTGGTGGTTCCGGCGTAGAGAACGAGAGACGAGGAGGGATCGATGAGGAGCGAGTTGATGGACGGCAAGATGATGCGGTTGGTCAGGGCAAATCCATTGGTGAGGCTGGTCCAGTTCGTGCCGGCGTCCATTGTCTTGTAGATGCCCTTCGTGGTTCCAGCGTAGAGCGTGGAAGCATTGGCCGGATCGATGACGAGCGCGCGGACCTTGGTGGTCTTCAAACCCTTGTTCATCTTGGTCCAGTTGACTCCCGCGTTGGTGCTCTTGAACACGCCGCCATCCGTCCCGGCGTAGAGAATCGAGGAAGGATCATCGACCAGCGCGCGCACTGAAGTGCTGAGTCCTTTGTTGCGGGCGGCCCAGTTCGTCTCGTTCACCCGGGCATAAACTCCGGCAGAGGTGCCGACGAACAAGTTGGTGCCGGTCGCGGAATCAAACAGGATCGCGCGGATATCGCGAGCACCGAGGTTGATTTCGGAGTTGGTCCAGAGCAAGCCGCCGTCCGGGCTGTGGAAGAGGCCCGCCTTGGTTCCCGCGTAAACGGGCGAGCCAGTGAGAGGCTCGAACGCCAGGGTGTTCACCGTGCGATTCACCAGTCCCGTGCTCAGACCGCTCCAAGTCAGGCCGTTGTCCGCGCTCTTGAAGACACCGCGCGGCGTGCCGCTGTAGAAGGTGCCGGCATTGAACGGGTCAGCCACGAGCGTCAGGATAATCGTGTGGCTAAGACCGCTGCTGGAGGGACCCCAAATCGCGGAGGTATTCGTGCTGGTGAAGACGCCGCCGCCATTGAGCGCGCCCGGTGTGCTGGGAAAATCAGCCGACGCCGACGCACCAGTGACATAGGTGGCACCAGCCGCATCCACCGCGAGACGGTTGCCTGCATCGCGACCACTCCCGCCGAGATAGGTGGAGAAGGTCAGAGCGTCGCCAGCGGGATTTAGCCTGGCCACGACGGCGTCGCGAACGCCGAGCAGGCCGGATTGGAACGCGTTGGTGACCGGGAAGGTGGAAGAATCAGTCCAGCCTGAAATCGAAACACTGCCGTCCGGAGCCAGGCCAATGCCGCTGCCCAAGTCATTCAGATCGCCGCCCAGGTAGGTCGAGTAAACGAGCGCGGAGGCGTCGGGAGCGAGCTTGGCAATGAAGATGTCAGCGGGAGTCGAAAAACTGATCAACACGTTGGTGCCGGGAGTGACCCATTGCTTGTCTTTGGCGGCGGTCGTAACGATGTCGAAAGTTGCGAGGCTGGCGTTGTTGGTCTGGATCGCGTTGACGATGGGGAATCCGGCGTAGTAGGGCGCGGAATCCAGCGGGCTTAGCAAGGTGACGGTGACGACCGACTGCAACGTGTTCGTGGTGGACTTGAGGAAGCCGAGATCGTTGGTAACGGTGTAACCAGTCGTCAGGAAACGTGGAGTGACGAGATTGGTGGTGACCACCGCTGCGCCGCAAACTCCGTTGGTGCAACGGGCGGTCTCAACACGATTCGATACGAGGAAAGTCAGACCGGACTCGGTGTAGCCCACAACATAGGCAGCACCGCTGGAGTCCACGGCGATGTCCACGCCGCTCTCGCTCAACTCGCCACCGAGGTAGGTCGAGTAAACGCCCAGGCCGTTGGTGTCCAACTTGGTCACGAAGGCATCGGGATAGTGCGAATTAAAGCTCCCGACTATTTCCTCTTTGTAGTCGCCCTTCGGGTCTCTATATCTGGCGTAGGAAAGCACGATGTCCCCGGAGATGTTGGTCTGAACCACACCCAAGTTCGGGAGGATCGGGAAATTCGTGGAGGTCGTGTAACCGGTAAGGTAGGCGGCACCAGTAGCGTCCACGGCGATACCGAGGGCGGCATCCAACCCGCTGCCGCCGAAATAGGTAAGGTAGCCAAGCGTGAGGCTTTGGTTGGTGTCAAAGTCGAGCCTCGCCACGAACGCATCTCCGCCATACTTCGTGCCGCCGCCAGAATTCGTCTGCTCTCCCGAGGTCGGCAGCTTGGTGAAGACCGAAAGCGTGTCACCAGCGACGTAGGCACGTCCTTCCGAATCCACCGCGATGGCCCAGCCGATGTCCCCTTTGCTGCCGCCAAGATAGGTCGAGTAACTCAGGAGCGGATCGATGACGAGCGCCTTGGTGGAATCATACTGGCCGAGTGCGAACGAAACAGTTTGGTTACTGGAGAGTTTGTAGCTCGCAGTTACGAAGCGGCGTTTGCCGTCAATCGTTTGATAGGCGACGGGCTTTTTCTGGCGGAGCTCACTGGAACCGACACGGAGAACGAGATCGCCGCGGTCGTCGATGCGCAGCTGATCCGCGCCATCGAATCGCATCGCGATGACGGACGGATCGACCCTGGGCGCTAGGAAGAAGTCGTATTCCAGCTCCTGATCGTTGCCGTAATAAACCAAGTCCACGCCTTCATAGACGGCGCTGTATTGAACCTTGGCGAAAGTCGGCACGCCGCGCTGCCACTGAGAGGGATTGTTCCCGAGCAGGTAATTGACTCGACCGGAAAGCTGTTCGAGACCGCTGGAAGCCGGGCTGGGATTTGCGCCCTCGATCGTCATGCGCACGAAGCGGACAGTCGCGCCGTTCGTCGCACGACTGCGGATGAGCGGGCTGGAGTTAAGAGTGGTGGAACCGTCACTGAGGGCAAGGGTCGCACCATCGCCCCGAAGATAAACGGTATGGTCGCGTCCACGAGCGAAGAAGCCGACCTGCTCATCCGTCTGGCCGCGATTGGCCTCGAAGTAGAGCGGAAGATTGCCGAAGCGCGAAGCGGTGGTTGAACCAAGAGTCGCGGGTTCAACAGCAGAGCAGACGGCAATTAGGCAATGAACAATGAACAGTGACGCGAGGAATGACCAATCACGGAAGAATCCGTTCGACGCGCGAATGGATGTCCCGCCAGAGAATGCGGCCTGACCTGATTCCTTGGTCATCGGGTATTGGACATTGGTCATTAGTCGCCTCTCACTTCTTCTCGTCCTTCTTGGTATCCGGCTTCGGAAGTTCCGCAGGCGCGTTGGCGTTGAGCTGATCGAGCACGGCAGTGGTCAGGTCGTTGTCGCCATTGGTGTAAAGAATCACAGGCGGACGCCCGGCGGGCTCAGCGGTGCTGCTGTCGAGCACGAGCGTGAAGTTACCAGCCTTGGACTTGGTGGTGATGACATTCTTGATCTCGGTGAGAATCTTTTCGCGAGTCATGCGGAGCTTCTCATCGAGGTTCTGCTTGGCGGTGCGGTCGAACTGCTCGACGGTCTGGCGGAGGTCGTTGATTTTGATCAGCTTGCCTTCCGCCTCTTTCTTGCGCTTCTCGCGTTCGTCGGAGGAGATGGCCTGGTTGTTCGCCTCGTCGAGCGCCTTCTTGTAATCATCCATCGCCTTGGTGTGATCCTCGATGAGCGCCTTGCGATCCTTGTCGAGACCGCCGGCTTCCTCCTTGATGGCGGCATCGGCGAGCTTGGTCTTGTAGTAGTCTTCGAAGACTTTCTTCAGGTCAACAGTCGCAATCCTGGGTTCGGCCGCCGTGGCCGGCAGGGCAAACGCAAGACAACCGGCACAGGCAAGCATCAGCAAGGGACGAAGCATTTTCATAGGAGAGAGAGATTAAAAGTCGCGTCGATAGCCAGCGCTGAACTGGAATTTTCCGCTGCCAGCCTTGCCGACAGAATTATGAATGGGAATGCCGTAGTCAAGGCGCAGCGGGCCGATGGGCAGGAGCAGGCGCACCCCGAGACCCCAGTTGTCGGCGTATTCGCTGAAGTCCCAGTAATAGGGATCCTTGTAAACCATGCCGATGTCGTAGAACGCCGCCAACCGCACGCGCTCCACCACTGGAACGCTGTATTCGGCCGTGCCGAACCAATACGTATCGCCGCCCAGCGGTTCGCCGAATCTGTCCTGCGGCCCGATGTCGCGATAGCGGTAACCGCGGAGCGAATCGAGACCACCGAGGAAGAACCGATCAAAGAGCGGCACGTCGATGTCGCCGTTGTAGGCTTCGGCAACGCCGGTGCGGCCGCCGAGTTCGAGCAGATGACCTTCCCAGAAGCCCTTGATGTATTGCGCGTGCTTGAGCTCGATCTTGTAGAAGTCCGCGTCGCCGCCAAACGGCCCGCCCGCCAGTTCAGCCCGAATCTCGGATCGGAACCCCTTGGTCGGAAGCAGATAGCTGTCGGTCGTGTCGTAGATCAACGACGAGCCAACCTTCGACACCAGCTTACGCCCCGCTTCACGGGCGATCTCCTCCGAGACATTCGCGGGAAGGAGAACGAGGGATGGAGGGAAGGTGTTGTTCGGAACGACGATGTCTCCGTGCAGACCATCATTCAGCCGGATGTCCACGCTCTCCAGCGTGTAGGTCAAACCGGCGCGGAGAAATTCCGTCCCAAGCGCCTTGGTGAAGCCCACGCGCATGCCAGTGGATTTCTCACTGTAGGTGTCGTTGCTGCTGAGGAAATTCAGCTCGCGATGATAGAGCTCCGTGCTGAGCTCAAGCTTCCGCTGGAGGAACCAAGGCTCGACGAACGTCGCGACCACGTCCTTGCGCTGCGTTCCCATCTGGACCCGCAGTCGCGCTTTTTGTCCGGCACCCTGAAAGCTCGGCGCGTTGAACAGATCGAAGTTGCCCTGCGTCACCTCAACAAAACCGATGAGGCTGTCGATCGAGGTGAACCCTGCGCCCAGCTGGATATTGCCCGTGTTCTTCTCGCGCACCGTCACGACGAGGTTGCGGCGGTTCGGCACGTCGGTCGTCTCGGGCTGCGTATCCACGCCGAACTGATCGTCGAAGAAGTTCAACCCCTTCAGACGATCCGCGCTGCGCTTCACACGCACCATGTCAAACACCTCGCCGGGCGACACGGAAAGTTCGCGGCGGATGACACGATCCTTGGTCTTCGTGTTGCCTTTGATCTCGATCTTCTCGATGTAAGCCTTGTCACGCTCATCGACGTCATAGACCAGGTCCATGTTGCCGGTCTCGGTGTTCGCGTTCTTGCGCGCCGTGATCCGGGCGTCGATGTAGCCCTTCGTGCCGTACATGTCCTGCACGATCTCCATGTCCTTGTTCAGCGCCTTGGGCGTGAAAGTCTGGCCGACGCCCATCTTGAGCTTGGCAGAGATGTCGTTCGTGGGGAACAGCGCTACTCCCTTGTAAGCCACCGCGCCGACCTTGTACTGGCGTCCCTCGGAAACGATGACACGCAGTTCTATCTTCTTCGGGCCTTGCGGAACTTGTTTGATCTCATTCAGCTCGAAATCGATGTAGCCCGCGTCGCGGTAGAATTCAAAGAGCTTCTCCTTGTCATCCTCCAGCTGATCTTCCTTCAACGTCCCCGATTGCGTGAGCCATGAGAGCCACCAATGCCGCCGCGTCTTGAAAACTTTCCGCAGCTTCTTCTGCTTGAAAGAATCCCCGCCCTCGAACACCACGTCCGAGATCCGGATCTTCGGCGCCTCGATGATCTCGTACGTCACCGTCGCCCGGCCCGAACGCTCGTCTGGCGTCACCTTCGGCGTCACCTTCGTGCGCGGATAGCCCGCCTTTTCGTAAAGCTTCTTGATCTCCAGCGCGTCCGCAAAAACCTGGCGCTCATCCAGCGGCTTGCCGATGGCGTCCTTCTGGTCCTTCTTCTTCGTCTTGTCGATGCTATTGATCTTCTTCAACAACTTCGCGCTGCTGTATTTCTTGTTCCCTGTGAAGATGACGTCCGTGACCTTGAGCCGCGGCCAGACGATGTACATCAGCGCGATGCCTTCCTGCCTCCGCTCCTCCGCCACCCGGATGTTCTCGAAGTAACCCGTGACGTAAAGATTGCGGACATCATCGTCCAGGCTGTTCCGGTTGAACGTGTCGCCTTCCTTGATCCGGATGTTCGCGCGCACCAGCGATTCGCTGACCGACTGCGGTCCGACGTTGCTGACGGTGATGCTGACAACCTTGATCGGTGCCGGAGCCTGCGCTTGTGCCTGTGCCGCCGTGGGGAAACCACTCAGCGCCCACCAGAGCAGGCAGCCATACAGCAGCGACGACCTCCGTCTAATGATCCGTCGGAATATCTTCACCGCTGATTTTGGCCGCGCTCTCGAACCGCGTGCATGATTTCAAGAATGTTAAATTGACTTCCCCAGTGGGGCCGTTGCGTTGTTTCGCGATCAGAAGCTTCACCGGTATCGTGTCCGGTTCCGGACCGGCATTGTCATCATCATCGCCCTTGCTGTCCCGCACATCTTTGTAAAGCAAGGCCACCAAGTCAGCGTCCTGTTCGATGGAGCCGGATTCGCGCAAATCGGAAACCCGGGGCGCGCGCTTTTCCTTTTCGGAATCGCGATTCAACTGCGCCAGCACCACCACTGGAACCTTCAGTTCCTTCGCCAAACCTTTGACACCGTTGGAAATATCCGCGATTTCCTGCTGCCGATTCTCAGCGCGGCGCGCAGTAGAATGGAGCAGTTGGAGGTAGTCAATGATGAAAAGTTTCACCCCATGCTGCTGGTGCATCCGTCGCGCTTTCGCCCGCAATTGCAGGATGCTCAGCCCGCTCGTGTCATCGATGAACAGCGGCGCCTTCGCCAGCTGCCCGGCGGCGCTCGTCAGCTTCGCGAAATCACGCTCCGCGAGAAACCCCTCGCGAATCGCCCGCGCATTCACCCGCGCCAGCGACGACATCATGCGCATCACCAGCGATTCCGAAGTCATCTCCAGGCTGAACACCCCCACCGGCTGCTTCAACTGCACCGCCACATGCTCCGCGATGTTCATCACCAGCGACGTCTTGCCCACGGAAGGCCGCGCCGCGATCACGATCATCTCACCCTCATGCAATCCGTCCGTCATCTTGTCCAGATCGATGAACCCCGTCGCGATGCCGCCGAGCTGCCCCTGCCGCTGGTGATACATCTCGATGTGATGAATCGCCCGATGCACCAGCTCCTTCATCGTTGGCGAACTGGTGGACACCCGGTCGCCGCTGATCTTCAGGATGTCCCGCTCCACCTCATCCAGCAACGCCTCCACCTCACCCTGATGCTCGTAAGCGCGCGACACCACCTGCGTGCAGGTGCCGATCATCTGGCGCAGCACGAACTTTTCGCGCACGATCTCCAGATAGTAGGACAAGTTCGCCGCGCTCGGCACCGCATCCGGCAACGACGCCAGATACGCCAGCCCGCCCACGCCATCGAGCTGCTGCCGGTCCTTCAACGTCTGCTGGAGCGTGATCAGATCGATCGCCGACTTCTTGTCCCACATCTCCAGCAACACCTCATACACCGCGCGATGGCGCAGGTCATAAAGCATCTCCGGGCCCTGCTTCAACTTCTCCACGCACTGCCCCAGGCAATCATGCGGCGAGAGCAGCACGCACCCCAGCACCCCCTGCTCCGCCTCGATGGAATGCGGCGGCAGCCGGTCCACCCGCGAAGGGTCGGCCAGCGGCACCTTGCGGCGACGCGCCTTCTTAAAATCAGCCGGCGAATTGCCCGGCGGTTCATCCACGGAATCGATCACGCGTGGAGTCTGCCGGAAACTCGCCCGGACGCAAACCACCGTTGGAAGAAACTATCCTCCATTCAT
>CAMCCU010000148.1 GCA_945872975.1 Pedosphaera parvula Ellin514 | reverse complement strand
GACGGTCGATTTGCCAAAGGATGACCCGGACGGGTGGACCCGATGGCGGCGAGCGATGAGAACGGCGAGTTCTTCCTCGACTGCACGAATGGTGTCGAAGCCATCACCGTGCTCATCGAGCCGCGCAACCTCGCGAAGCGCCGCATGTGACTCGACACGGGCAAGGCGCATCTGCTCCGGCTCAAGGAAGGCGTGGGCGTCGTGGGCCGGCTGCTTCATGACGGCAAGCCGCTCGCCAGTGTGTCCGTCTCGATGAATACCGAGGATCGTTCCTCGGAAGTCTTCATGCGCGGCTTCGATGTGGCGACGGATGCAGAGGGACGCTTCAAGCTCCCGAACATTCCACCGAACAACCGCTTCGTGCTCTACACGAAGATGAAGGAGATGTAGGAGCTCGGCGTGGCGCTCGCGCCGCAAAAAGTCGGCACTGGCGGGGATGGTTCCACGGTGGACCTCGGCGACTTAACCGGATCCATTCAGTTCAAATCAGAGTGCCTCACGCAAAGTCCGCCAAGGACGCAAAGTAAAAACCGGAGGGGGCATTTTATCAACCGAAACGCCGTTAACCGTCTGGCGGCTTGTTTTCCGTGCGTATCTTTCCAGTTTCTTTGCGTCCGTGGCGGACTTTGCGTGAGGTTTCTTCTGCATCGGTTCGGCTTAAAGTTCGGCCCGGCTTACACGCTTCAGGGAAAAATCGTCGTGGCGGACGGCTAGCCGTTGTCTAGCCGCGCGCGGCTATACCTGAGCCTGGAAGGTGCCTGGGATAATCAGGATACTCGTCCCGACGACGATGGCTGGTTCCAATTCCTCGGAGTGCCAGCGTCGCCAGTCAGCCTGAGTCTTCGCGTCGCGGGCTATCGCATCTCCGCGAAGAATCCGAGCAAGGACTGGCTCAATGAAGGCTTGATCGTCGGGCGGGTCAGCGGGAACATCGAGAACTTCATCATCCATCTGGAACGCGGCGAACACTTCGATCGCAGCGAGGGTCCGCCGGACAACGACCGGCAACCGACGGAGAAACCGCGGCGCGGCGCGAAGCCTTGAGTCCACAAGTCAGCGAAATATTTCCTTCCAAACCCGTCAGCCACCGATGAGTCCCTTCATCGACTCCTGCTGCGTTGTGCGTGCCTTGCGAATTCCCGTGACCAATCCAGTTCCATTTTCAAGATCGAGTTCAATGACGGGAGGAATCCTCCGCAGCGTTGTCAAACCAGCGATCGAAGCGGTGTGGCTCACGGATCGCACGATGGAAAATCCAACGTCGGATGACGTTTGAACGGCAGGAACTGTGGCGCATCTACGCTCGCCGGGTATCGTCCGATCACGACCGGGTCCGTGTACGAATTCGCCGAGACAAACCTATCAGCATGAAAAGTTTTGAGCGAGCGGTCCTATCCGTTGACTTTGATCCGGCAGGTGATCATATTCGCCTGACTTTCCTACTATTGTGGCTGCTAAAGACGATTACTTGCTGGAGAATCTGCTCGACCTTGGTTACGTAAACCACGGTCAGGTGACGGCGCTGCGTGCCGAGGCTGAAGCTGCCGGTTGCGGCGTGGTGGACTTGATGCTGGATAAGAAGGTGATCACCAGCGCCATCCTCACCCAGGCCAAGGCGGCTCACTTCGGTTTTGAGGTGGTGACGTTGAGCGAGATCCGGCTGGATGACGAACTGATCTCCTCGGTTCCCCGCAACGTGGCGAAGCGCTATCGCGTCGTGCCAGTCTATCGCCATGGCAATCATCTGGCGATCGCCTTGAGCGATCCCTCGGACCTGAACACCATCGACAGCTTGCAGCACATCCTCCGTGCCGAGCTGGACGTGAAGGTGGCGAGCGATGACGAGATCGACGCCGCGCTGAAGAAGTATTACGGCGCGGATGACAGCGACCTCGGGAAGATGATCCAGGACATCACCGAAGGCGAAGTGGAAGTCGGCGCAGTCGGTGGCGTGGAGAACGGCGAAACGGTGGACGCGGACGCGCCCATCATCAAGCTGGTGAACAGTCTCATCCTGGAGGCGTTCAAGCTGCGCGCATCGGACATCCACCTCGAACCGCTGGCGAAAACCTTCCGCGTCCGGTACCGCATCGATGGCGTGCTGCACGAGATGAAGTCCCCGCCCAAGCGCCTGCAAGGGTCGATCATCAGCCGCTTGAAGATTCAGGCGAACATGTCGATCGCCGAGAAACGCGTCCCGCAGGACGGACGCATCCAGTCTCAGGTGGGGGCCAAGACGATCGATTTGCGCGTCTCCTGCCTGCCGACGAATCACGGCGAGAGCATCGTCATGCGTATTCTGGACAAGGAAGGATTGAAGCTCGGTCTGCCCGAGCTTGGTTTCTTCACCGACGACCAGCAGACGTTCGAGCGCCTGATCGCTTTGCCCGACGGAATTCTGCTGGTCACCGGTCCGACCGGTTCCGGCAAGACAACGACACTCTATTCCTGCCTCAACTTCATCAACCGACCTGACCGCAAGATCATCACCGTCGAGGACCCGGTCGAATACGTGCTGGCCGGCATCAATCAAGTGCAGGTGTCTGAAATCATCGGGATGACCTTCGCGATGGCGCTGCGCTCGATGCTCCGCCAGGCGCCGAACGTCGTGATGCTGGGGGAAATTCGTGATTACGAAACCGCGAGCATCGCGATCAACGCGTCGCTCACCGGTCACCTGGTTTTCTCCACGCTTCATACCAACGACGCGCCGGGCGCCGTGACCCGTTTGATCGACATCGGCGTGAAGCCGTTCCTCGTCGCCTCCTCGACCCGCGCGTTGATGGCTCAACGTCTTGTCCGCAAAGTTTGCAAGAAATGCGCCGCGCCCTTCGCCTACCCTGAATCTGAGCTGCGCGTGCTGGGCATCGATCCGAATGCGCCCGGCGCAAACTTCCAGAAGGGCAAAGGTTGCAGTGAATGTAACAAGAGCGGCTGCAAGGGGCGCTTCGGCGTCTTTGAGGTCTTCGTGCTCAACGACGAGGCGCGAAAGCTGATTTACGACAAGGTTCCCTCCTCGGTGCTTCGCGCCCAGGCCCGCGAGATGGGCATGCGCACGCTGCGTGAAGACGGCGCGCGCAAGGTCGTGGCCGGATTGACGACGCCGGAGGAAGTCATCCGCGCGACCACGGGCGATGTGGAATAATGAGGGAGCCGCCATGTTGAACTGTGCATCGGGAACGGCGAAAGACTCGGCAACCTCTGCGGGCCGTCCCCTGCTCCCGCTCGTTGCGTCCTCCGACCTTGCGGGAAGCTGGTGCCTGCAAGTGGTGAACTATTTCAAAGTGACGTCCGGTAATTTTTCATTCGCAATTTGATATGTCCTATTCGATGTCAGACCTGTTGCAGTTGGTGGTGAGCGAAGGTGCCGCAGACTTGCACCTGCGCGTCAACACCGCACCAGTCATCCGCCTCAACGGCATCCTGCACCGCGTGGATGGGCCGCCGCTCAAGCCCGAAGATACCGAGGCGTTGATGCGCAGCATCACCTCCGAGGATCACATCCAGCATGTGCGCGAGCGCGGCGGCGCGGATTTCGGCTTCGCCTTCGGCGACATGGCGCGCTTCCGTGTCAGCGTGTTCAAGGAGAAGGGTAATTTCGGCATGGTGCTGCGCCAGATCCCGAGCAAGCTCCTGACGCTGGAGCAAATCGGGATTCCGCTATCCGTCCGGGAACTGCTCTACAAGCCGCGCGGACTGGTCCTCGTGACGGGCCCCACCGGATCAGGCAAGACCACGACGCTGGCCTCGATGATTAACATCATCAACCAGGAGCGCGACGACGCGCACATCATCACGATCGAGGATCCCATCGAGTATTATCACACGCACAAGAAGGCGGTCATCACCCAGCGCGAAGTCCATGTGGACGTGCCCAACTTCGCCGAGGGTCTGCGGCGCGCCCTGCGTCAGGATCCGGATATCATCATGGTCGGTGAAATGCGCGACCTGGAAACGATGGATGCGGCCATCACTGCGGCTGAAACGGGGCATCTGGTCTTCGGCACGCTCCACACGACCGGCGCGGCCAAGACAATTGACCGTATCACGAACGCTTTCCCCAACGACCAGCAGGAACAGATTCGCATTCAGCTCTCCACGGTGTTGCAGGCGGTGATTTCCCAGTTACTGCTCCCGCGCCATGACAAGCCAGGACGCGTGGCAGCCTTCGAAATCATGATCAACACGCCCTCCATTGGCGCGCTCATTCGCGACAACAAGACCTTTCGTATCAACTCCGACATTCAAACTGGCGCGAAGTACGGGATGGTGACGCTGGATGGTTTCCTCATGGAGAAATATTCCCAGGGTCTCATCTCGCGGGAAGAAGTCATCACCAAGTCGCAAGATACCGTCACCATCCAAGCGAAGCTACAGGAATACGATCTCGCGAGAGCCATGGGCACGGGTAAAGGCGGCTCTGATTCTGGCCCGACACCACCGAAGCGTTGAGGTAGCATTATGCAGGATTACACTTCTGATCCATTGCTGGCGCTGATCAAAGCGCAGAGCCTGATCGATGACCTCCAGTTTGAGGAGGTGCAGCAGGAGATTTCCCGTTCCGGAAAATCGAGCAGCGAGATCCTCTCGGACTTCGGCCTGGTGGATGTCGACACGCAGCTCCAGCTCATCGCCGACAGCCTCGGGACGGAAGTGGTGAATCTCGACAATGTCGAGTTCACCCCCGAACTGATGGCCACCATCCCCGGCGGCACCGCCCGCATGTATCAATGCGTGCCAGTTGAGGATTACGGCTCGTCGCTCCGCGTCGCGATGGCCAACCCGATGAACCCGTCGGTCATCGACGAGATCAGCTACATCGTCCGCAAGGAAGTGCAGCCTGTCGTCGCCGACGCCAAGACGCTCGAAAAGGTCATCAACAAGTATTACGGCGAAGAGAACGAGGGCGTTGACGACATTTTGAAGGAGCTTGGCGCGGATTCGGACATCGCCAAGGGCGTGAGCGAAGCCGCCGGGAGCGATGACGCGAACGCCATGGGCGACCTCGCCAACGAAGTTCCCATCGTGCGCTTCGTGAACCTGGTGCTCTTTCAGGCGATTCAGGACCGGGCGAGCGACATTCACTTCGAGCCGTTCGAGGATGAATTCAAGATTCGCTACCGCGTGGACGGTGCCCTGTACGAAATGTCCCCGCCGCCCAAGCATCTGGCGCTGCCGGTGATTTCGCGCATCAAGGTTCTGGCAAACCTGAACATCTCGGAACGCCGGATGCCACAGGACGGGCGCATCAGCATTCCGATCGGCAACAAGCAGATCGATCTGCGCGTCTCCACGCTGCCCACTCTCTTCGGCGAATCCGTCGTGTTGCGCGTCCTGGATCGCTCGGCGATCAACCTCGACATCGACAGCCTGGGGCTCCCGACCTACGTGGCCGAGTACATCAACGAGGCCATCCTCCAGCCCAACGGTATCTTCGTCGTCACCGGCCCGACAGGTTCCGGCAAGACGACCACGCTTTACTCGTGTCTGCGCAAGGTCAACGCGATCGACACCAAGCTGCTCACCGCCGAGGACCCCGTCGAATTCGACATCGAAGGCATCATGCAGGTGGCGGTCAATGAAGCCGTCGGCATGACTTTCATGAAGGCCCTGCGCTCGTTCCTGCGTCAGGATCCGGACGTGATCATGCTGGGAGAAATGCGCGACCTCGAAACATCCCAGATCGCCATCCAAGCCTCGCTCACCGGTCACTTGGTGCTCAGCACGCTCCACACGAACGACGCCCCCGGTGCCGTCACCCGTCTGGTGGACATGGGCGTGGAGCCGTTCCTGATCTCCTCCAGTCTCATGGCGGTATTGGCGCAGCGTCTGGTGCGGACCATCTGCAAGAAATGCCGCACGCCATTTGAGCCCACCGAGAACCAGCTCTCCCTGCTGAACCTCTCGCCGCACGACATTGGTGACAAAGTATTCTATTACGGGCGCGGCTGCCCGAACTGCAATGACACCGGCTATCGTGGCCGGAAAGGAATTTTTGAACTGCTCGTCGTCGGCGAAGCCATCCGCACGCTCATCAACGATCGCGCGCCGTCCGTGGTCCTCCGCCAGAAAGCCGTCGAGCTGGGAATGGTCACTCTCCGCGAAGACGCCTTGCGCAGCATCTTCGACGGTGCTACCACCATTGAAGAAGTCGTCAAATACACTTAACCGCCCGAGCTATGCCTAAATTCAACTACGTGGCGATGGATTCCAAGGGCAAGGAAACCAAGGGATCACTCGACGTCGCCAGCCAGAACGAGGCCGTCGGACGGCTCAAGGAGATGGGGTTCTTCCCCACCAAGGTGGTCGAAGCCGAGAAGACGAAAGACAAGGCCGATCCCAAAGGGAAAGGGGGCGCCAAGCCCGGCAAGAAAAAGCGTGGCGGCCAGATCAACATTCCGGGACTCAGCGGCCGGGTTAAGCCCAAGGTTCTCACCGCGTTCACCCGCCAGCTGGCGACCCTGGTCGATGCCGGCCTTCCCCTGCTCCGCGGGTTGCGCGTGCTGGAAAAGCAGGAAAAGAGCGTCACATTGAAGCAAATCATTGGCGAGCTGGGGACAGGCATCGAAGGAGGCAGCACCTTCTCCGAAGCGCTGGCGCAGCATCCCAAGGTCTTCAACCGGCTCTACGTAAACATGGTCAAGGCCGGCGAACTCGGCGGCGTGCTCGAAGTCGTGCTCGCCCGTCTCTCCGAGTTCATGGAAAAGGCGCAGAAGATCAAAGGCAAGGTCGTTGCCGCCATGTTCTATCCCGCAGCCGTCATCACGGTTGCCATCGCCATCCTTGCGATCCTGATGATCTTTGTCGTTCCAAAGTTCAAGGAAATCTTCAAGGACATGCTTCCTGGAAAGGACTTGCCGGCGTTCACCAACTTCGTCCTCAGCATCAGCGACGCGATCGCGAATAATTTCATCATCACGTTCCTCCTAATGGTCGTTGCGGTCGTATCCTTCATGGCATTCATCCGCACGCGTTTTGGCCGACGCCTTTTCGACAAGTTTCAGATGAACATGCCTGGGCTCGGGCCGGTGATCAGCAAGGTGGCCATCTCCCGGTTCACCCGGACGCTCGGCACGCTCGTCAGCAGCGGCGTTCCGATTCTCCAAGCCCTCACCATCGTCAAGGAAACCTCAGGCAACGTGATTGTCGCCGAAGCGGTCTCGGCCGTGCATGAAAGCGTCAAGGAAGGTGAAACCATTACCGCACCACTCGAAGCTTCCGGTGTATTCCCCCCCATGGTCATCAGCATGGTCGATGTCGGCGAGCAAACCGGTGCCCTTCCAGAAATGTTGATGAAGATTGCGGATAACTTTGACGAGGAAGTCGACAACGCCGTGGCCGCCATGACCTCCCTGCTGGAGCCCATCATGATCGTCTTCCTCGCTGTCATCGTCGGCAGCATCGTCATCGCCCTGTTCCTCCCGCTCATCGTGCTGATGGAAAGCGTCGGCGACGTCGGCGGTGGCGAAGACAAAGGCGGCAAAGGCGGCGAATAGCTCGCTCCCGTCCGACTGACAACCAAACGTCTTGAGCGGCCATCGAGAACATCGATGGCCGTTTCTTTTTGTTCGCGTGCCGTCCTGGCAACGCGCACACGCACACGCAAAACAAGCCCATGCCGACGCGGGTTTCGTCCCATGAACGCAGACAATTTCAGCCCTTGATTCCGCCGAACCGACGCATATCCTCCACGCTTATCATGCTGAAAATTGAAGTCGTTTCGGGCCTCGCACGGGCCGTTTTTGTTTGTGGAATCCTCGCAGCGGCTCCCCTGCCCGCTGCCGAATACGTTCCTGGCAAAGCGGGCTACCCGCCCGCCGTCCAGCCCGCCTCCGACGAAGCCGAGTTGACGTTGAAACGCTTCCGCGTCGCCAAGGGTCTCAAGGTCGAACTCGCCGCCGCCGAGCCGCTGCTCGCCAATCCCGTCGCGTTTTGCATCGACGAGCAAGGCCGCTTCTACGTCGCCGAAACGTTCCGGCTCCACGCTGGCGCGACGGATATTCGCGGCCACATGGACTGGCTGGACGAGGAGCTCGCTGTGAAGACGGTCGAGGAACGCGTCGCCTACATGACGAAACACGAGGGCAAGCGCATCGCGGAATACACGAAGCATTCCGACCGCGTGAAGCTCGTCTGGGACAGTGACGGCGACGGCAAGGCGGACAAGGCCACGGTCTTCGCCGACGGCTTCAACGGTGTCGCCGATGGCATCGCCGCCGGCGTGCTGGCGCGCAAGGGCGAGGTTTACTTCGCGAACATCCCGAACCTCTGGTCCTTTCGCGACACGAACAATGACGGCGTGGCCGACGTGAAGAAGTCCTTGAGCTACGGCTACGGCGTGCGCGTCGGATTCCTCGGTCACGACCTGCACGGCCTGCGCTTCGGGCCGGATGGTAAACTGTATTTCAGCATCGGCGACCGCGGTTCCTACATCAAAAACAAGGAGGGCAAGATCGTGGAGAACCGCGAGACCGGCGTGGTCTATCGCTGCGATCCCGATGGCGCGAACCTCGAAATCTTCGCGACCGGCCTGCGCAACCCCCAGGAGCTCGCGTTCGACCAATACGGCAATCTCTGGACCGGCGACAACAACTCCGACGGCGGCGATCCGGCGCGGTGGGTTTACGTCGTCGAAGGCGGCGACAGTGGCTGGCGTGTGGGCTGGCAGTTCATCAACTCGCCGAACGCGCGCGGCCCGTGGCTCGCGGAGCGCATGTGCTATCCGTATTTCGAAGGGCAGGCCGCCTACCTTCTCCCGCCGCTGGCGAACATCGGAAACGGCCCGTCCGGCCTCAGCTATTATCCCGGCACCGGCCTCAACGACAGCTTCAAGGATCGTTTCTTCCTCTGCGATTTTCGCGGCGGCACCGGCAGTGGCATCCACAGCATCGCGGTGAAGCAGAAGGGCGCGGGCTTCGAAGTGACCGATCGCAGCGACTTCATCTGGGACGTGCTCGTGACCGACGGCGACTTCGGCCCCGACGGCAGCTTCTATCTCACCGACTGGGTCAACGGCTGGAACCAGACCGGCAAAGGCCGCATCTATCGCGTGTTCGATCCCGAGACGCGCAACAGCCCGCTCGTGCTCGAAACCAAGAAGCTCATCGCGGAAGGTTTCGACCAACGCCCCACGGACGAACTTGCCAAACTCCTCGCTCACGCCGACCAGCGCGTTCGTCAGGAAGCGCAGTTCTCGCTCGCCGCCAAAGGCGCGGGCAGCATCAAGACGTTCGCCGGCGTGCTGAGCGGAACGCATCCCATCGCCCGCCTCCACGCCATCTGGGGCCTCGGCCAGATTGCCCGCACCACGCCCATCGCCATCAACGCGCTCCTGCCGCTCCTCGGTGATGCGGATGCCGAAGTCCGCTCGCAGTCAGCGAAGACCTTGGGCGACGTTCACTCCGAAAAGGCATACGCCGGCCTGGTCAGGCTCCTCTCCGATTCTGAACCGCGTCCGCGTTTCTTCGCGGCGATCTCGCTGAGCAAACTCGGCCGCAAGGAAGCCGTCCCCGCCGTCCTGGAGATGCTCCGTGCGAACAACGACAAGGACCGTTACCTCCGCCACGCTGGCGTGGTGGCGCTCGCGGCCCTGGCCGACGCAAAGACGCTTCAGCAGCTCGCGAGCGACAAGTTCTCCAGCGTTCGACTCGCCGCCGTCATCGCGCTGCGCCGACAGGAGAGTCCGGCGGTCGCCGACTTCCTGAAGGATCAGAACCCCTGGATCGTGCTCGAAGCCGCGCGCGCCATCAATGACCTGCCCATTGCCGCCGCGATGCCGAAGCTGGCGGCGCTCATCGATGACAAGGCTCTCTTCGCCCGCGCGGAATCTGCCTCGACCGAACAGCGCGCGTCCATCGCCAGCGCCAAGAACGCGAAGAAGCCCGCTCCGGATCAAGAGCCGGACGTGCTCGTCTCGCCGCTCTATCGGCGCATCGTGAACGCGCAGTTCCGTATCGGCGGCACCGCGAACGCCGCTGCCCTCATTGCGTTCGCCAGCCAATCCGCCGCGCCGAGCGCCGTTCGCGCCGAGGCGGTGAGTGCGTTCGGTGATTGGGCCAAGCCTTCCGGCCGCGACAACGTGACCGGGCTCTGGCGTCCGCTCGACAAACGCGACGGCTCAGTCGCCACGAAGGCGATTCAGCAGAACGTCGATGCGCTGCTGCAAAACTCATCCACGACCGTAAAGCTCGCGGCCATCAAGATCGCGACCAAGCTCGGCATCAAGGAAGGCGCGAACGCCGCCTTCGCCTTGCTCGCGGACACCAACCAACGAAGCGATGTGCGCTTGGAAGCGCTCAAGTCACTTTCCTCCCTCAAGGCAGCGAAGCTGGCAGACGCGGTGAAGATCGCGCTCGCCGCGACGGACGAAGGGCTGCGCAACGAAGCCAACAAGATTCAGGCGCGTCTCAAGCCCAGCGATGCGACGGCGAAGATCCGCACGTCGCTGGAAACCGGCACGACGGGCGAGAAGCAGAGCGCATTCGCCACGCTGGCCACGGTGCCCGGCGCGGCAGCGGACGAAATCTTCTCGTTGTGGATCGACAAGCTGCTGGCGAAACAGGTTCCTGCCGAGCTTCAGCTCGATCTCATCGCGGCGGCGCAGCAACGTCAGGCGCTCACGGTGAAGGACAAGCTGACGAAGTTCGAACGCAG
>CAMCCU010000147.1 GCA_945872975.1 Pedosphaera parvula Ellin514 | reverse complement strand
CTCGCTAACCTAGCGGCTCATGAGTATCGCAACCAGGACCGGTGACGCCGGCACAACAGGATTGATGTATAACCGCCGGGTCTCCAAGTGCCACCCCAGGGTGGAGGCTTACGGTTCCGTCGATGAACTCAACTCAGCGCTGGGCCTGGCCCGCGCCACCGCTGACCACGCTTTCGTCCGCGACAACCTGCTGGCCGTCCAGAAGGATCTCGTCGTGGTGATGGGTGAACTGGCCACTCGAACGGACGACCTCGCCCGGTATGTTAAAGACGGCTTCACGCTGGTGACCCCCGAACTCACAACGAAGCTCGACGTGCTCGTCCGCGAGATCGAAGCCCAGAGCATCTCATTCAAAGGCTGGGCCACACCCGGCGCGAACATGAACTCCGCCGCCCTGGACGTCGCACGAACCGCATGCCGGCGAGCAGAGCGACGCGCCTGCGCCCTGCACGAGGCGAACGAACTGCACAATCCAGAAATCATCATCTACCTGAACCGACTGTCGGACACGCTCTGGCTGCTCGCGCGCTGGGTGGAAACCCAGCTCGAACCGCGCTCCGCATCCCCGAGCACCACGGTGTAGCTGGCGGCAAGAATTTCCACAACCAGCCGAATTGTCCCTGGCAGATCCTGCCCCATCCTCCCGCACACAGGAGATCTCGAACACCGAAAGCCCCGCCAAACGGGACCTTTCGCGCCCAGTCCAAACGCTCAGGCAGGCTTCCGCACCGTTGGCAGAGTCACTGCTAAAGGTGTGATGTTGTCGGTGCGGGCAGTTCGGGTTCGGTGGTTTGTTATTGTTCCACCAGGGTTCCCCCGAACTTCCCGCATCGCTTCGGTTGGTTCACGGGACAACTTTGGCCGGGTTGCAGTGGTGCCTCACGGCCAGGATTCGCGCGGTGGATTCGGTTCAACACCAGCTTCGTGCAAGGTCGCTGGTGAAGTGGCGGAATGGAATGCCGTCCGACGAACGATGATTGCGCGCGACTCGCGCCGGTAGCGTGTTTGTGAGCACGCGACCCAAAAAGGCTGGAGAAGGATCTCCGGCCTTTTTTGCTTTTCAACCCTCCATTACGAGACTCAAAGGACAACCTTTGAATCCTTGGGCCATCGAAGCGGATCCATCAGCGCGTTGGCCGCTTTGACGGCTTCGAATTCTGTCGCATCGAGAAGACGAGAGAACATCCCTCCTTTCACCCCATGCTTCTTGAAGCTGGTAACGATGTCCTCGGTCACAAACAAATCCCGATCCGAGTATCCGCTCCGCGCAAATGTCGGTGAAAAAAAGGTTCCGGCTTCCTTCGGGCAATCGATCTGACTCACACAGCAAATTTGACCGTAGGTTTGCCGCGCCCTTCCGCACCCCGGACAGGTGTTGCGCCTTGTATAAGCCTGCTCGTCACCACTGACTCGGCAAGTGGCGTTCACCACCCACCAGCCGGCTTTGCCGACCGGCTTGAATGCGACACCGCGGAACCCATCGGATTCCACCAAGCCCTTAACCTTTTCGTTTACACAAACGAAGCCGTCGGAACTCTCGAACAGATCTCCTCTCGCCCGGATCTTGACCGAATCGTCAAACCCTTCCTCGAAGAGGGCGTCCAAATAGGGCAGTTCGCACTTGAGACAGAAGCACGACGCGTAGCGCGGCTTCGTGACAACCCAAGGTGGCTCCTTCAACTCAGTGTTAACGAGCCAGTTGTTTCGTGCTTGGTCGTTACTGAAGAATTCAAAGTATTTCATTGGATAACCGCCGACACCGACGCACGGCAATTACTTCTCCACCACCCAGGCGTTGCGATAGAAGACAGCGTTCCCGTGATCCTGCAACTGGAACGGACCGGGCGTCGCCTCTTCCTTCTGGCCACCACCCGTGGAGCCATTGATCTCGAAGTTCTCATGAATCGCCACACCGTTGTGCTTCACCGTCACCACGGCGTTCTTCGTCTTCTTGCCGTTCGCATCGAACTTTGCCGCCTGGAAATCCATGTCGTAGGTCTGCCACACGAGCGGCGGGAAACACATGTTCACCGCCGGCTTCGCCTTCGTGTAGATGCCGCCGCACTCGTTGTCCTCGCCCTTGAGCCCGAAGCTGTCGAGCACCTGGACTTCATACCGATCCTGCAAATACACGCCGCTGTTCCCACGATCCTGTCCGCGACCCAGCGGCTTGAACGGCAGCAGGAACTCGATGTGCAGCGAGAAATTCTGGAACTTGCGCTTTGTCGTCGCGCCCGCCACAAGCAACCCGCGATCATCCGTGCGACCCCCGCTCCACTCCCCTGCCCCGTTGCCGCCGAACAACACCACGCTGCCCGCCGGCGCCTTCGCGCCCAACGTCGGGCTCGTGCGCGAGGTCTTCTCCATCGTGTAAGGCCCGCCGTTCGCCGTCGTGATCGTAATCTTGCCGCCAGCAAACTCAGCCTTGAACCCGTCTTTCCCGGCGAAGACGATCTTGCCGCCATCGCGTTTGCCTTCGATTTCAGACCGCGTTTCCTTGTCCCAACCCGCACCGGGCAATCCGCCCTTGAAGGTCACCAGACGGAAACGGTCTTCGCCCAGCGCGATGACCTGCGCGCCGCCCCAGTCGTTCAAGTATTCGCCTTGCACCGCGTAATCAGGCCCCGCCGTCTCGACCGTAAGAAACGTCGGAGGCTTCGGCTTGGCCGGCTTGTCGCCATCGGCTGACTGAATCGAAACCGCGCTGAGAACCACAGCGCAGGCAATGAGAAGTGCTGCTTTCATAGAGGTGAGTGGATACAAGTTTACTTGACCGACGCGACGCTCCGAGCGCCGAGCTTGTGAATCGTGTTGTAGATCTCCTGCTTGATCTCCGTGCCATCTGCCGCCTTCAGGCTCATCTTAACCTTCATCTGGTTCACCGGCTGGAAGCCGGGAATCTCCAGCAGCACCGTCTTCTTGTCCTTCGCCAGACGGGCGGACTTCACCTCCACCTTGTCGTGCTTCTTCACCTTCGGATCGGCCACCGAGACTTCGGGAGAACCATAGTTGCCGGAGTAAATGTAGTTCCATTGCTCGATGGCGTAGCTCGCGAGATCCGTCGCCGATGCCGCGTCCAGCTCGCCGGTGAACTTGATCTGCAAACCATCCTTCAACGCGTGCAACTCCAGCGGCGTGTGAGCGGGCTTGCCCGTGTAGCGAACGCGATAGAAGCCTCCGTCCTTCGCGCCGTCCGTCTGCCAGCCGCGCAACCCGCTGACATACACCTGGCCGTCCTTCGGATTCACGCGACCACGCATCAAGCCAGTCTGGAACTTCAACGGGAACTTCACCATGCCCGCCTGCGTGACGCCATCGATCTCTTCCGTCATCACATGGAAGAGCGTGCCACGACCGTAGCTCATGAAGAGCATGTGATTCTTCAGCGGCCCCCACTTGTCGGTTGTCGCCCAGACCTGGCCACCGCTCGAATTGTCCATGCTCTGCGGCAGCCACGCGATGGGTTGATCGTAGCTCGTCGGGATCGGCGCGGCTCCATCGGCGGAGGGAATCTTCAGCGCAGCACGCACCTGCGGGTCGCTGGGGTTGGCGGTGAGATTGGTGCCTCCACGCTGCATGGTCAGCTCGCGATGAGCGGCGGGCGTCATGCCGTAGAAGCCACCCTGCTTCACGAGGTTGAGCTTGCTCGAAGGCATCCAATGACCCTGATTGTCGCTCACGGTCAATTCATCGTTCGGCCCCATGCCCAGGCCATTCGGTGCGCGCAAACCGCTCGCATACACCTCGAGCTTCGAGCCGTCCTTGGAGACTTTCAGCATCGTGCCTTGATGCGGCGTCCGCACGTCCGGCCCCCACGGGGAGCCTTTGGCGTAATAGAAATTTCCCGCACGATCCGTTTGCAGATCGAGGCTGAACTCGTGGTAGTTCGGCGTCACCACGGTGTCGTTGTTGAAGTTCTCGTAGAAGTCAGCCTCGCCGTCGTTGTTCAAATCATGGAGCCGAGTAATCTGATCGCGGCCCGTCACGTACACCTTGCCTCCGACGACTTTCACACCGAGCGGCTGGAACAAACCTGTCGCAAAACGTCGCCAAGTCAGCTTGTCGAGTTTGTCGTCGATGCCGGAAACGATCCATACGTCACCGTGGAAGGTGCAGACCGCCGCGCGACCGTCCGGGAAGAAATCAAATCCACCGATGAACGTGTTCGCGTTCCAAGGATTCGGCACGGGCGGAGCGAGATTATCGACGACATAAGGGCCGTCGCCGCCGCTCGCAGCCAGCGCGCCCTGCGTCACCACTGGTTCCCCCCAGCGCGCCGGACCGCCTTTGGTGAAGCTGCTCAGGTCGGGAGCGTTCTTCAGGGCGACAGCGGCGGACATTTTTAGTTTGGCGAGCGCGAAACGAAACTTGGCCGAGTCCGCCGGGGTCCCCTTCCACACGACGATTTGAAATGAGTCCTTTTCCTTGCCGGACAACCGCACGACTACCTCGCCATTGTTCGCTTCCACCGCTGCGTTGGGCGCGCCGATCAATGCCACGCCCATGCTCGCCGGTGATTCCGCAGTGCCGACACCCTCCAGCACCAACGCCGCGCGATCCCCTGTTGCCGTGCCGGAAACCGTTTCCGGCAAGCCGCCGCAGACGAGGATACGTTGCGCCGTTGGCTTGATGATCTGAATCGTCCGTGTGAACAACTGCTGACCGTTGGCGACTTCCAGTCCGGGCATTTCCAGCACCTCGGACTTGCCGACGGTGTAGGAGAAGACCACATCGCGCCCGTTCAGGTAGAGCCCACGATACTTCGCCCAGTCCGCCGGCAGCGGCCCCTGCCCGCTCAAACGCGGATCTTTGAGGATGCCCGCCTTTGCCCAACCCGGGCCCGGCTTCGTGCCGAAGACCGGCTTGCCTGCCACTTCCGGCGGCTGGGGATGCACGATCTCCTTCATGTAATTGCCGAACTTGAGGTAATCGCCCGTCCACGCCACCGACACGCGCATCAGGTCGGTGTCGTAGCAGATGAATGCGTTCGTCTCCGTTCCGAGCGTCACCACGATGCCCTTCATCGCCGTGTTGTCGCCGGGAAACTTCGCGCGGATGGTGCCGGAAAATGTCGGCCCACGATCCACCGCTTCCGGCGCGGCGGCTTGGAGAGGCTGGAAGGATTGAACAAACAGGAGAAGACCGCAGAACGATCCGGACAGAGAGAAGAACCCAGTAATTTTCATCGAATCAAAATGGCTGCCATCGGCTGAAGTTGTCGTTTAAGAGACGAACTAGACGGCAACCATCCCCTCGTCATTCAGACGTTTGACAACCTTTTCGCCACCGGCTGGAAAACCGGAATGATGCTACGAACCCTCCTGCCGGTTCCGACCCGAAACAAACCGCTTACGTTTTAGCGTTTCGGGCGGAGCAGAATCACTTTCATGCTCGTGCCCTCCACCTCAACACTGGAAGTCTCCACCGCAGGATCGTCCCGCAGAGCATTGTGAACCACCCGCCGATCAAACGCATTCATCGGCTCGAGCTCAACAATATCGCCCCACTTGCGAACCTTTTCGGCCCCTTCCCTGGCCTTGAGAAGGATGGCCTCGCGGGCTTGTGCGCGGTAGCCGCCGACATCGACCGTAACCTTGGGAGCACTGGTGTCCGCCTGAAACAGCAGCCGGTTCAGCAGATACTGGAGGTCGGAGAGCGTCTGCCCCTGGCGCCCGATCAAGCGGCTGGATTCGTCCGTCTTCACATTCAGGAAGAGTCCGTCTTCCAGATGGTGCTCTTCAATCTCGGCCTGGAATCCCATGTGATTCAGCAATTGCTCGAGCATCTGTTTGGGTTGTGCAGGCATAGGCGTGGGCGAATCCGTTGAATCAATATCCGGCTGGATGCGGAGGGTTACTTCTTCTTTTTCGGCGCAAGTGCTGACGCGGGCAATGCTGCTTTCGGAGCAGGCTCGTCCACGGTCTTGGTCAGCTTCATCTGGGCGATGCTCAGCAGGTTTTGCACGGTCCAGTAGAGCGTCAAGCCTGCGGAATAGTTGTAGAGCATGAAGAGGAAGATCAGCGGGAAATACTTCATGATCTTCTGCTGCGCCGGGTCCATTCCGGGCGAAGGCGGAGTAAGGCTCGCCTGCCAGAGCATCGTGCCGCCCATCAGCAGCGGCAGCGGGTTCACGTTAAAATCCATGCCCGGAATCGTGAAGATCGTGTCCGGCCGTGACAGATCAGACGCCCACAAGAACGATGCTCCACGCAACTCGATCGCGCTCTGCACCATCTTGAAGAATCCGATGAAGACGGGAATCTGAAGAACCAATGGCAGGCAGCCGCCCAGCGGACTGACCTTGTGTTCCTTCATGAACTCCATCGTCTTCTTGTTCATCTTGGCCGGGTCATCCTTGAACTTCTCCTGAATCGCCTTCATCTGCGGCTGCAGTTTCTGCATGCGCTTCATGGAGCGCGTGCTGGCCTGAGTCAGCGGCCAGAAGAGCAGCTTGATGATGACCGTGATGGCAATGATCGCGAGGCCATAGCTTAGACCGAGCGCGTTGAGCCCGTTCATCGACAGGAGCAGGAGGCGTGAGAAGAAGCCGAAGAACCCGCCATAGCCCATCACGGAATCCAGCTCGTTCTTCAATTGGGCGGCGATCCGTTCCAGCGTGCGGAATTCCTTCGGACCGGCGAACAAGATAAACTGCTGCTCCAACGTCTGGCCGGCGGCGAGATTCGTTGCGGCGAAATGCATGTTCGCCTGGAACGCAAACTGGTTCGCGCGCGATCCGGGATGCGCCGCCATCTCTTCCCGGCTGGGTGGAGGAACGTCAAACTTGGTGGCCGTGACTTCAGCCGCCGGGGCACCGGGCATGAGGGCCACGAAGAAAAACTGGTTGTGCGCCGAAACCCACGAGACATTGCCCGCCTGCCTGTATTCCGTCCGAGGCGTTCCCGGAAAACAGCCGAGCGTCTTGTTGTCGAAGTGCGCGCGATCCACCGTGTGATCGCTCTTCGCCACCATGTCGTACCAATGCAGCCCCACCAGCGCCTCATCATCCTGCGCATCGAGGGGAGTCGCGGTTCCGGAGACCCATTGCTGCGGAGGAAGCATCAGCGCCTGAGCGGCGCGATTCTCGAACCGGACGCGCACGTTGACGAGGTAGTTGGAGCCGAGCTCGAATTCTTTGACCACGAACAATCCGTTGGTCAGCAGTTTCTCCGCACGAATTCCTGAGACTGCGCGCGCGCCGTTCGTGCCATCCGTCCAGGTTCCGGAAAAGTTGCCCAACTTGTAAATACCATCGCCTACCAGCGTCTCGCTTCCTTGCAACGACAATACAGGCTGCTGCGCCTGGGCGTTCAGTGTCGCGACCCGGCGTGCCACAGTTGACGCCTTGCTGGCCTTCGAAACGGATTCCGGATACTTGAGCAACTCGACCAGCTTCAAGCCGCCGCCGTGCGAGGTGAATGTGTAACGGGCGAGGTCGTTCGCGACGACGACCAGTTCCTCCGGTGCTCCCGACTTGGGTGCGATCCAAGGAGCCTGATTGGCGGCTTCAAGGGAAGTGGCGGTGTTAGGCGACGCGGCGACGTTGGTGGCGGACGCAATTGTGTTCGTCCGCGAAATCATCTTTGGCGGATAGAACCGGGGCGTCAGTTGCGCCCACAAGACAAACAGCACGAAACAAACACTGAGAACGATGATAGACTTACGATCCATTGCGGCTAGAAATCAGGGGTGAGAGAACAGTTTCAACGGACAATGATTTGGGCGGCACCGGGTCATAACCGAAGCCCGCCCACGGATGGCAACGGCAAAGGCGGCGACCGGCAAGATAGGAACCCCGACACGCACCATGAACCCGAACCGCCTCAATGGCGTATTGAGAGCACGTCGGCTCGTAGCGGCATCCAAATCCGAGTGGCGCGAAGAGAGAGGTCAACGCCGGCGAAATCAAGACTTGGTACAGCCGCAGACTGCGGGTCAGCAGTTGTTGGAAGAGATTCAAAGTATCGTGGAGGACGGTGCTCCAGCTTCGTCCCTATAAAGCCGGGCCTTCTTCAATGCTTCGAGGTAATCACGCTCCACTCCGGAGTAATGCTTGCCCACAATCGAAGCTCTGGCCACCAGGATAAGATCGACCGGCTTGGCAAGATCTCCTTGATGGAGACGAAATGCTTCACGCATCAAACGTCGGGCACGAGAGCGAACCGCTGCGTGCCCTATCTTGCGACTGGTGATCACTCCCAAACGGCTGGGAGAAGACGGGGCAAGGGATATCCAGTTCAAGATCAGACAACCCTGAACGAGACGACGGCCCTCCACCTTGGCCCGGCCAAAATCACGCCCCTGCTTAATACGCCGTTCCCTGGGAAATCCCAGAGGCGCGGGCGGTGAGGCGTCCATGACCGGAGCGCTTGATTAAACCGGAGTCAGGCGTTTACGACCGACACGGCGTCGATTGCTCAATGTGGCTTTGCCACTCTTGGTAGAGTTACGGTTAAGAAAGCCGTGCTGACGTTTGCGCCGGATTTTCGAGGGCTGATATTGTCGTTTCATGCTGTCTTCGATCTAAATTATTTACCGGCTTCGCTGGAAATCCATCAGGCTTTTTGAAGCACTGCGGGTAAATCCTGCGCCACGGGAGGCGAGAGAGTAGCAGTGAACATGGGGGTGTCAAGCGCTGGCCCCATCCCAAAACCAAAGCATCGAAAGTCGTGACGAGCGCGTTCCCTTTCCTGCTCCCACTCTCAATCACACTTCTACTCATAATCTTAACCATAATCGGTTCCCGACTGGGAACAGGATTGAGATGGAGAGCCGGAACTAAAGGAGGCACCAACCTCCCATCACACTTCGCGATACCGCTGCGCGATCGGGATGCGCCGGCCAACGCCAAACGCCTTGCTCGTCACCTTGATTCCCGGCGCGGCCTGGCGGCGCTTGTATTCGTTGAAGTCGATGAGCTTCACGACCCGTTTCACGTCGGCATCTTGGAAACCAGCCTCCACGATCTCGGCGGGGGACTTGCACTGGACGACGTAGGCCTCGAGGATTGCATCGAGCACATCATAAGACGGCAGGGAATCCTGATCTGTCTGGTTCGGGCGCAATTCAGCCGAAGGCGGCTTGGTAATCGAAGCCGGTGGAATGATTTCCTGCTCACGATTGATCCAATTCGAAAGGCGATAAACCATCGTCTTCGGCACGTCGCTGATGACCGCCAGCCCGCCACACATGTCGCCATACAGCGTGCAGTAGCCCACCGCCAGCTCGCTCTTGTTGCCGGTGGTCAAGAGCAGCGAGCCGAACTTGTTCGACATCGCCATCAAGATGACGCCTCGCAACCGCGCCTGAATATTTTCCTCAGCAGTGTCCTCCTTTCGTCCGGCGAAGACTGGCTGCAACTCCGCTTTCACCGATTCGAACGCATTCTGAATCGGGATGACGTCGTGCTGGATGCCGAGATTTTGCGCGAGGATTTGTGCGTCATCCAGGCTGCCTTGGGAGGAGTATTGCGACGGAAGCGAAACGCCCCGAACATTCTCCGGACCGAGCGCTTCGACGGCGATCACGGCGGTGAGCGCGGAATCGATGCCTCCACTCAAGCCGAGCACGACCGATTTGAATCCGCATTTATGCACGTAATCGCGCAGACCTAGCACCAGCGCGCGATAGATCGATTCCTCATCCTCCATCAAATGCGGGCCGATGACGCCCGGCTTCGCGGTGTCCACCACTAAGAAATCTTCACCGAAACAAACACCCTCCACACCGAGCTGTCCCGTGCCGTCGAACGCCATGCTCGCGCCATCGAAGACCAGCTCGTCATTGCCGCCGACGAGATTGCAGTAGAGCAGCGGACAGCCCGTCTTGGCGGCGAGATTCGCGAGCATCTCGCGGCGCGTCGTGTTTTTGCCGAGATGCCACGGCGAGGCGGAGATGTTCAGCAGCAGCTTCGCGCCGGCATTCGCAAGGTCCACGGCTGGATTGCGCTGATACCGGCGATCCTTCCAGAAATCCTCGTCGTTCCAGATGTCCTCGCAGATGGTGATGCCGATCTTCTGACCGTTGAAGGTGACGGGAAGATTCTCGGTCGCCGGCTCGAAATAACGATCCTCGTCAAACACGTCGTAGGTCGGCAGCAACGTCTTGTGGCGCGTGGCGAGAATGCCGCCGTTTTGCAGAAGCGCGGCAGAGTTCGTGGCTTCGCGACCGGGACGCTTGTCGTTGCTGCCCGCGTAGCCAATCAGCAGTCCGACCTTCCCCGTCGCAGCGGCGAGACGTTGGACCACCGCCCAGTTTCCCGGGATGAAACTCCGCTTGTGCAGCAGGTCACGCGGCGGATAACCGCACACGCTCAACTCGGGACAGATGACCAACTCCACGCCCGCGTCGATGCCGCGCTGATAGGCGGCGAGGATCTTCGCCTCGTTGCCCGCGAGATCGCCGACGGTGGTGTTGAGCTGGGCCAGAGCGACTTTCATGCTAGGAGATTCTTAGCGGGCGATGGATCGCGGGGCAAAGTGAATTGATCACGAACGAATAATCGTAGCCGACGACGTAATGAGGCGAATGCCCGCAATGGATGACGCGGCTTCGGTCTTAAACCGAGAAGCCCGCCGCCTGCGCATCCGTGGCGAACATCTTCACCGTGTCGAGCGAGAGCGCGGTCAAATCCATGCCGGTCATCTTCAGCGCCTTCGCGAGGATGTCGTGCGGGATCGTCACGATGTGGCAGCCACACGCA
>CAMCCU010000146.1 GCA_945872975.1 Pedosphaera parvula Ellin514 | reverse complement strand
CATCACCTACGACTTCAACTCCGGCCTGCCGGCGAACACCGCGATCTACGGCAGCGCCTATGTGGACACCGGCGCGGGCGTGCTCGAACTCAATCCCAATGCCGGCGGCTTGACCGGCGCGTTCCTCACCGCCGACCTCTCTCCTGGCCGCGTGGTGCGCGGCTTCGCGGCCACGTTCAAGGCACGGCTGCTGGAAGGCTCGTTCCCGCCCGCCGATGGCTTCAGCTTTAACTGGGCACCCGACTTGACCAACGGCACCTACGCCATGGCCGAGGAGGGCGAAGGCTCCGGCCTGCGTGTGTGCGTCGATACCTGGGACAACGGCTTCGGCGAAGCGCCCGCCATCGACGTGTGGTGGGGCACGAACCTGGTCGCGCGCCGCAGTGTTTCGATTCCGTTTCTCGTCCGCGGCCCGGACTTCTTCGACGTGCAGATCCGCCTCAGCACCGATGGCCTGCTCGACGTGACCTACGCCTGTGAATCCATCTTCGCCCGTCTTCCCGTCACCGGCTATGCGCCGCAGATGGGTGCGCGTTTCGGACTGGGTAGCCGCACCGGCGGCGCCTGGGAAACACACAGCATCGACGACCTCGCGCTGGAGCTCTACCTCGACCCGACGAACACGTTGCCGCGCATCACCAGCATCGCCACGCAATCGCCGACCGGCGTCCTCATCAACGGCACCGGCACACCGGACCATAACTATTCCATCGAAGCTTCCGCCGACCTTGAGACGTGGACATGGCGGGCGAACGTCACCGCCGATGCCGCCGGCGTCTGGCAATTCTTTGAACCGAACACCAGCGTGCCGAACGATCGCTTTTACCGACTGCGCGCCGCGCCGCAATTCCCGCCCGGCGTCCTGAACTGGTGGCGTGGGGAAGGCAATTACCTCGACAGCTTCGGTCCCTACGATGGCACCGCCATCAACGGTCCTGGCTTCGCACCCGGCCAGCGCGGGCAGGCGTTCAGCTTCGATGGATTGGGACAGGCCATACGTCTTGAGGGCGCGCCGATTCCGGTGCCGTGGACCGCGTGTTTCTGGATCAACCGCCAGGACTCACCCAGTGCTTCCGCAGCGTTGCTGACCGACGCCGCCACGGGGCTCAAGCTGGAACAATGGCCCAGCACGCGCCAGGTGGGCTTCACCCAATTCGGCGTGGCAGATTACTACTTCAGCTACAGCGTCCCGCCGAATACGTGGACTCACGTCGCCTTTGCGGGCACGCCGGACGGGACCATCCTCTACGTGAATGGCGTGGCGCAGGAGACCAACGCTGCCACCATCAACCTGCCGCGTGGCGTCATGGGTGGACTCAATGCTGGTGGTGACCCGCTCAACGGGTTGCTGGACGAAACAGTCCTCTTCAACCGCGCCCTGCCGCCCGCCGAGATCCAGCAAGTCCTCAACGCCACCAAAGGGCCGTAGGAACCCGGTCCGGATTTCAGTGGGGATGCCACGCGGTCTTGCGGTTGCCATCCTGCGCTGGTCGTCAGTCTAGGGGATTCCCCTAGTCACGACCGGGGAACCACGGTACCGGATGCGCGTAGAGCTCTCAATTGCGACAGTGCCCGGGTGGAACCAACGTTTCACCCATGAGAACATTGGCATTATTGTTTGTGCTGTGTCCGATGGTGTCGTTCGGAATGGATCGCCTCGCGGCGCTGTCCATGATCGAAACCGGGAACAACGACCGCATGGTCGGTCGTGCCGGAGAAATCAGCCGCTATCAGATCCTCAAACGGGAATGGCGCAGCGTGACAAGCTCGACCCGCTACACCGATCCCGAGACGGCGAAGGCAGTGACGCTGGTTCTGATCGAGCGCCGCGCCCAGGCTTTCCAGGCGAATTACAACCGGCCTCCGACCAACTTCGAATTCTACGCGCTCTGGAATGCCCCGGGCCAGGTCCTCAACCGTCGCGTCAGCCGCACGGTGGCCGAACGCTGCCAGCGCTATGCCAATCTCTGTGACTGGAAGGGAACCCCGACCCGGTACGTCGCGAAGTCAAAGACCGGCAGCGGCGCGATGCTCCTTTGCGAAAACGGCTCCCGCTAACCCCGGCTCAATCTCAATCCAGCTCCCGTCCGTCGCAGTGGACGGGAGCTGGCGAAGTCATCACTCGCAGCCGGCTACTTCTTCAGCCACGCAGGGATTGATTCCGTCGCCCAGATTTCCTCCACAGGCTGACGCGGACGAACCAGCGCCGCCTGGTTCTTGTTCACCAATATCTCCGCCGCCGTCCCGCGTGAGTTGTAATTCGAAGCCATCACAAACCCGTAGGCGCCTGCGCTGAGCAACGCCAGAAAGTCGCCCTCGCCCACCTTCGGCAGCGGACGGTCCTTGGCGAAGTAATCGCCAGATTCGCAGATCGGCCCGACAACGTCGGATGACACTGTCGCTTTGCTGCTGTTGCGGGTCAGCGGGACAATCTGGTGATACGAATCGTAGAACGCCGGGCGGATGAGGTCATTCATCGCGGCGTCCACGATCACGAAGTTCTTCTTTCCCGTGCGTTTTACATACTCGACGCGGGTGACCAGGATGCCCGCGTTGCCGACGATGAAACGGCCGGGCTCGATCAGGATTCGCAACCCGAGCGGCTGCAACATCGGCACCAGCGTCTCCGCATAGCGCGCCGGAGTCAGGATGGGCTTGGCCGATGCGGATTTCCACCACGCCGAATCTCCGCTCTCCAGCGCCGGGTTGTAAACGATGCCCAGACCGCCGCCGATGCTGAAGAACTCGAACTTGTATTTCTTCGCCAGCTTCGTGACCAGAGGCAGCACCTTCTTCACGGCCAGCTCAAACGGCTGCACCTGCGTGAGCTGCGATCCAATGTGCATTTGAATCCCGCGCAGACGCAGGTTCTTCAGCTTGCTCGCGCGCGCATAGACGCCCTCGACCTGTTCAAAGGCGATGCCGAACTTGTTCTCGTAAGTGCCCGTCGTGATCTTGGCGTGCGTGCCCGCATCGACGTTCGGGTTCACGCGGATCGCGATCGGCGCCTTCTTGTTCAGCCGGCCTGCGACCTTGTTGATGCGCAGCAGCTCCGCCTCGCTCTCGACGTTGAAGGAATAGATTCCCTTGCGCAGCGCGAACTCGATCTCCTGCTCCGTCTTGCCGACACCAGCGAAGACGCACTTGCGCGGGTCGCCGCCGGCTGCGATCACGCGGCGCAGCTCGCCTTCGCTCACGACATCGAAGCCGCCCCCAAGGTTGGAGAGCGTGCGCATGACAGCGGCGTTGGAGTTCGCCTTCATGGCGTAGCAGATCAGGTGGTCGAGCGGTGCGAGCGCCTGATCCAGCTTCTGAAAATGATCTGACAGCGTGTGCTGCGAATAGACGTAAAGCGGCGTGCCGAACTTCTTCACAAGGCTCTCCACGGAGACGAGTTCGCAGTTCAGTTTGTTTCCGACGTAATGAAAATCGTGCATAAAGAGATTAGTTAAGGTCTGGGGAAAAGGTTGTCACGGACAGAGTAATTCCCGGACCCAAAGCCTCGCCTTGCGTCCGGGTGAAGATGGTTTAACCACGCTCCGCGTGGGCGACAGACGATCAGGGCTCGCCAAGGATTTTAACCCGCTGGCGGTGATAATCCTCGGCGGTCACAGCGTCCTTCTTGTAGGACTCCAGCAACTCGGCGAGCTTCTGCTCCTTCGTCTTGGGTGCGGAAGGATCGATCTTGGGCGCGGCTGGCTTCGCGGACTTCACCTCTGCCGGAGCGCTCTTCTCAGCCTTGGCCGGCTTGGGTGCAGCCTTCGCAGCAGCAGCCGCAGCCTTCTTGGCGTCCTTCTCCGCCTGTCTGGCTTGCTCGCGCGCGGCGGCTTCGGCGGCTGATTTTTGACGCGCCTGTTCCTTGGCGACGGCTTGCAATCGCTTGGTTTCCGCGGCTTCCGCCTTCTCAGCCTTCTTCTTGTCATCGGCCGCTTTGCGGGCCTGGGTCTGAGAAGTTGCGACGAGCTCAGCGCGTTGTTTCTCGTCCTCGCGCACCTTGCGTTTGGCCTCTTCGGCAGCCTGCTTCTCACGCTCACGACGGGCTTTGGCTTCGGCTTGAAGCTCCTTCTCCGTGGGCAGCGCCTTGACCTGCGCAGCCTCCACCACCGACGCAGCTTGCGGCGTCGGACTGGCAATCACGGGCGCCGCTGGCTTGGCCGGGGCGGCAGGAGTCGGCGCCGCTACGACGGGGGTGGGAGTGGCCACTGTGGCAGCAGGAACAGCAGCGGGCTTGGCCGCCTGTTTCTTTCCTTCAATCTCCGCCTTGATGCGGGCAATGCGTTCCTCTCTCGCCTTCTCTTCCTGCGCCTTCTGCTCCTCGTAACGGGCGCGCTTCTCAACGAGCTCTCGATCGCGGGAAACTTTGGCGGCGTCCTGCTGGGCTTTCACTTCGGCGGCGGCTTGAATCTTCGCCTGACGCTCGGCCTCCTTCTTCTCGCGCACTTCGGCGAGGGCACGGCGCTTGGATTCTTCGGCGGCTTTTTCTTTCGCCTCCTTCTCCGCCTTCAACTCCGCTGGCGTCTTCGGCGCAGGTTGTGCAGGCGCGTTAGTGACGGCGTCCTGCTGCTGGTAAGACTTGGCAAGCAAGGTTCGTGCTTTGGCCTCTGCCTCGGGATTCAACTTTGGAGCAGGAGCCGCTGCCTGCTTCGCTTGCTCGCCCTGCTTCTTGGCATTGACGAGTTCAGCGACCGACTTGTTGTTCGCCTTCCGCTCGTCCGGCGTCATGCGCCGTGCATTGACGAGCGCCTGCTCTTCCTGACGTTTGCGTTCTTCTTCCAGCCGCTTGGAATTCTCTTCGGCTTGTTTCGCCGCCAGCTGTTGAAGACGTTTCTGTTCCTTGAGCTGCCGGGCTTCATCAGCGGCTTTGGCTTCCGCTTCCTTGCGCGCCTTCGCTTTGGCGTCCGCCTCAGCCTTGGCCCGGGCCTTCTCCTCGGCTTTCGCTTTGGCCTTTAGCTCGCGTTCCGTCAAGGGGCTGGCGGCCGGTGCTGTCGCTGGTGCGGCGGCCAGAGCGGGCTTCTGGCCGCGCGCTTCAGCGGCTTTCAACACTTCGAGCTCGATTCGCCTCAGTTCCTTTTCGCGATCCGCTTCGAGGCGGGCTTTCTCGTCCAGTTGACGTTGGGCTTCCTCGGCCTGGGCCTTTTCCTTGGCAGCTTTTTCGTCCGCCTTGGCCTTCTGTTCGGCAGCGGTGGCTTCGGCCGGTTTTTGACCTGTGGCTTTGGCGTCGGCGGTTTGGGCCGTGAGCCTCGGTGAAATCATCGCCACGCAGACAAGGCAGCAGAGCATCAAACGATGTGAATAGCGCATCGCATTTCGATACTTCAAACGCTGGAGGCAGGCAACTGCATTGTGGGAAGTCGCGACACAGGCGGAATCCCGCGAGCTGGTGAATCTGTTCGTGCGGCGAGGGAGCGCCACCCGATCAAAGTCCGCGGAGGCGGAAGAATAGATTCGTGGGCGACGGCAGATTCGTGATGGTGAAATCACTCCCGATCAACCCGCGCAGGCTCGTATCGGGCATCCAGTTCGTGGCGGGAAGCTGGACCGTTCGCTCGAGCACATAGCCGGAAGCATTCGTCGGCCACGCTACAATCGTGTTGGGGTTCACCCAGACAATCCGCAGGGAGGGCGCAGGCTCGTCGCCATCAAGGATGCCGTTTAGATTGCGATCCGTTCCGATGCGCGTTCCGGTTCCGACGGGCACGCCCATGACCGTTAGCGTATCGCCAGCGAGGACTTTGGCGCGCAATTGGGCGCGAGTCATTGCGGTCAGGTTCGTGGTGTCCGGCTTGTAGTTTGCGGAGGCCGGCTGATAGATAAACCCGCGACTGACGCCGTCGATGGTTCCCTTGATCACCAGGTTGATGTTGGTCCCGGACACAGCCTGGGCTTCGAGCACGTTCCAGTCGTTGGATGCGCTCGCCGCATTGATGCTTGTGGCAGCCAGTGTGCGCATATAACCGACGGCGGGTGCCATCCCGGTATCAAGACATTGCACGAACGCCGAGAGATTGCTCTTCACCACGGAGTCATTCGCGAAGACGCCGAACACCGGACGCGAGAGGAAGGCAAACAGGCTCGGGTCCTCGCCGTCATGAATCAGGCCGAAGCCGCCGATGCTTTGCGCGCCGGGCGCGTTGTTGAAGTTCAGCTTCTGATACACGTTGCGCAGTTGCGGCACTTTGAAGTCCTGCGATTCCTGCAGCGCCTGCGCCGGGGTGATGCTGCGATCCGTGCCGGTCGGCAGCGCGTGACACGTGTTGCACCGCAAGTTGACCGACAACGGCGGCGTGCCGAGCGAGGCGTAGTTCGTTCCCATGTAGGCATTGCGGCCGGCAATGGGGTTCGCGCCGTTGAAAGTCGTCGGCAAGGTGCGGTCGAGATTCTGGTTCGGGTTCGGCTGGAAGCGGATGGTGTCGATGTAATCGCGATACGCCTGCATGTCCGAAGTCGATAGGATCTCGCCGCCGAGCAAGCCGTCAAACGCCCCGTTGAAGTGGAGAAAATTCGTCCGGTCACCGCGCCAGTGCAGCGGATCGAGCCCTTTCAAGCCGCGCAACGTCTGCGTCGTCATCGGACCCTTCATCGGGTGCATGACGAAGTCCGTGCTGAAGCCACCGGGCTGGAGAGTGGTTATCCCGGAGACTTTGGCGCGCACGGTTTCGAGATTCCCCTGCGGGTCGCCCAGATCCCACGCGATCAAGTCCATCTCCGAATCGATATGGCAGGAAGCACACGAGACAGTGCCGTTGCCGGACAGCTTCGCGTCATAGAGAAAACCCCGGCCCTGGCGGACCACCGCAGGCGTCGGATCATGACTGCCAATCGAGATCTCGCGCACCACGATGCGAGCGTTCAAATTGACCACGGAGATCGTGTTCGCCAGACGGTTCAACACGTAGAGCGCCTGCCCGGGTTTAAGTGCGAGACCACGCGGGCCGCGCTTGGTCCGGGCGTTTGCCACAGACCCCGGCGCTTCCGGATTAAGTTCGATGCGCGCCATTACGGTGCCGCTGTCGGAGCTGACTTGCGCGACGCGGTCCGATCCGAACGCGGTGACAAAATAGTTCGCGCCGCTGAGACCGAACGCGATGGCGGTGGGCTGCGCGAGCGCGTTCGTCTGGTCGCGCCGGCTGGGGAAGGTCTCGTAGTTAAAACCGGGGTTCAAATCGTAGCGCGTTACCGTCCCGCTATTGATGTCGATGCGGGAAACCTGGTTCGTGATGAACGCGCTGCGCAGCGCTGGTTCAAAATGCGTGAGATTACGCGCGTCGGTGTTGGCGACGTAGAGGTCGCCGTTGTCGGGGCGCACGGCCAGCGCGAAGTTCACCGTGCCGACGCGCGGGAAGTAACGCGTCACCGCCAGCGACGCGGTGTCGATCTCGACCACATCGTTGTCCGGCATCGTGAACCGGATCGCGGCGTTCGGGCCGGATGTCCACGCCGGATCGGTGGCATCGACGATCAGGCTGACCGGCGGCGCAGGCGACAGCGTGGGCTTCATCGGCGGGATGGAGTTCGTGAGCTGCGGCGGTGCCTTGCTTGGCGGGACGAGCGTGGTGCGATTGCCGGACAACGCGAACGCGGCATACACCTTCGTCCCATTGGAATTCACGGTGATGGCACGCGGGTTCTCGCCGAAGACCGGGATGTTCGTGACGACGGCGTGGCTGGTGAGATCGATGACGGTGATGCGGTTGTTCCGCGACGCGGTGACGAACGCGCGGCCATTGGCGAAGGCGACATCCGCCGGCTCATCCTTCACGGAAATCGTATCCGTCACGACGTGGCGCGAGACGGACACGATGCTGACGCTGTCCGAAACTTCGTTCACCACCCAGACCTCGTCGTTGTTCAACGGATTGACCGAGACGGGTTCCAGCCCGACCGGAATTTCCGCGATGAGAATGGGATTCTGCGGACGGGAAACATCAAAGACCGAGAGGCGGTTGTCCGGCGTGTTCACAGCGAAGAGGCGGGTGCCGTCGGGCGAGAGCCGGATGGGGCTGGTCTGCTTGCCCTCGAAGTTGACGAAGCTTTGGCCAATGGCGGCCGTCACGATGCAGAGCGCGGCACAGCCAGCTACAAGGGAACGAATTTGGCGGGTGAAGAACTTCATAAAATCTGGCTGCAGCATGTGAATCAATCGGCCCGATACGAGGCCTGTAACAACAAGAACGGAATCGGGCTGACATTACCTTTGCCGCCGCTTGTTGTCCACTCGTCAGCTGTTCTGGGGGGGGTGAGATCGGAAGTGGCCGTCATGCTTCAACTCCCATTCCCACTCTTACTCGTAATCCTACTCTTAATCCCTGAACCAAACCCGTCGCCGGCATCTGAACCTGAGATTAGGATTAGGATTAAGAGTAAGAGCCGAAGCGTGACCGCCACTTCTAATCACACCCGCTGTTCTGGCGCGTGGTAGCGGGATCTGGTCAGTCCTATCGCGACGTTCCAGAGATGACGTGGGTGTTCAGAAATTGCCCAAGGCCGGCGAGGTATTCCGCCCGCCCGTCTTCGATGGTGCTGACGTGGTCGCCGGCGATCTCGAGCAGCATCTTGGGACCGGTCGCCGCCTTGAAATTCTTCTCGGCATGGTGAAACCCGATCAAGTCATCGCGCCGGCCGTGGGCCACGAGCACCGGAGACTTGATGCGTGGCAGGCGGTTGATGGTGTCGTACTGGATGCTGTGCAGCCGGCGCACCGGCAGCCAGCGAAAGAGCTCGGAACCGATGTCCGGAATGCTCGTGAACGTGCTCTGAAGAATCAGTGCGCCGACCGGCTCGCGCAGCGCCAGCTCGGACGCGATGCCGCCACCCAATGATTTGCCGAGCACGACGATGTTCTCGGGCGTGAAGCCTTTGCTCCGCAACCAGTCGAACGCCGATTGAGCATCGCGATACGTCCCCGCTTCATCCACGCGCCCCTCGCTCCTGCCGTAGCCGCGATAGTCGAAGATGAAGACACCCAGGCCCAGCTCCAGCCACGCCTTCACCCAATGCAGCCGATGCCCGATGTTCCCGGCGTTCCCGTGACAGAGCAGCAATACCTGATGGGCGCGAGGCGAGCCCTTGTCGGCGGGAAAAAACCAGCCGTGGAGTCGGACCCCGTCGGAGGTCGTAATCCACGCCTCCTCGATCGCGCGTCCCAGCTCCGAGCCGCTCGCCGCCAGCTTGCGGTTGGGTCTATAAATCTGCCGATGCTCGAACCAGCGAATCATGACGGGCGCGACGCTGCCACGGCGCTGCGTGGAAGGCGAGCTTGTCTGTGAGAGGAAGTTCGTTAACGACCGAAGCCACCAAAAACCAGGCGTCACGCGATGCGCGATTTCCGGTGGTTCACAGTGCGCACTTCAGAATCTCTCTCAACTCATCCGGCGTCAGCACGAGCGGATTGCCCTTCATGCTGCTGGCTTGCGCGGCCTTGTCGCAGAGAGCAGCGACGTCGTCGGGCAAAATGCCGTAGGTGCCGAGCGAGGGAATCTTCAAGTCCACGCAGAGCTGCCGCAGCCAGCTCACGCCATCGTCTGCGGTGGCATCGGGGTTGCGGGTGAGCAGGCGGGCGATCTCGGTGAAGCGTTGAAGCACCGCGCTGTCCGGCTGGCGCAGGCGCAGCGCGCGGAGGTTGATGTCCATCGCGTGCGGCAGGAGCGCGGCGCAGACGGCTCCGTGGGGCGCGGGAAACATTCCGCCAATCGGCGCGGCGAAACCGTGAACCACTCCCAGCCCGGCGTTCGCCAAGGCGAGGCCGCTGAAGAGGCTCGCGGCTGCCATGCCTTCGCGAGCGTCGAGATCGTCCATGTGTTCACAGGCGCGGCGGATGGAGCGTGCGGCGCGGACGATTCCTTCGCGGCAAAGTCCGTCGGTCAGGGGATTGGCGCGACAGGAGACGAATGGCTCGATGAGCTGCGTGAGCGCGTCCATGCCGGTGCTAGCGGTGAGCGCGGCGGGCAGGCCGAGCGCGAGCTCGGGATCGATGACGGCCAGCTGCGGCAACATGAGCGGGCTGCGCAGGCTCACTTTCACGCGATGTTCGGGCGAGGCGAGCACGGCGTTTCGAGTGACTTCGGCACCGGTGCCAGCGGTGGTGGGGATGGCGATGAACGGGAGCGGCGGGTTCTCCAGCGCACGACCGCGTCCGATCACTTCGAGGTAATCGAGCAACGCGCCGGAGTTGGTGGCGAGCGCGGCGATAGCTTTGCCGGCGTCGATCACGCTGCCACCACCGATCGCGATGACGAGTTCAACGAATTCACTGCGGGCAAGCTCCGCACCGGATTGAACCAGGTTTGTCGTGGGTTCACCTGCGACGGCGAAGCTGATGTGTTGAAGGCCCACGCTGGTCAAGGAGTCGAGCAATCCTGCCGCGCGACTGCTGTTCCGGCCCGTGACGACGAGCGCGCGTTTGCCCATGCCGCTCGCGGCGGGCGCGACCTCGCGCAGCGTGCCGGGGCCGAAGAGAATCCTAGTGGCGGTGGCGAACTCGAAGCGCATGGTCAACGGGCGGTCTTACCAGCCGGCGTCCTCGGGGAACACGTTGCGAAACTTCGTGCTCTGGCGCGGGACAGCCATCATGTCCGCCACGGTGTCGCGCCACTTGGCGTAATGCGCCGTTTCCTTGTGCGCCGCCGGCGCGGCATCGGTGCGATAGACCTCGACGAGCACGAAGCGCGTCGGGTCATCGGCCTGCTGGACGACATCGAAACGCGCGATGCCGGGCTCCTGGACGCTGA
>CAMCCU010000145.1 GCA_945872975.1 Pedosphaera parvula Ellin514 | reverse complement strand
CAAAAGCATTCACTGCGCGTCTTGTTCAAGAGCCAGTATGGAGTGGGAAAGCTCAACCACGACCTCTTCAAACGTGAAGATGCGGTCACTGAGTTTGATGGCTTTGTGCTGCGAGCGGGCGCCAACGATGGCTACGCGTGGGACGCCGCCAAGGACACCGAACAGTTTATCCGCGTGCAGTTCGGACAAGACCTCCATTTGTCCATGGGCCACTCCAGCCCGCACGGTATCTTCGTTCATCTTTACCTCAACGGCGTCTATTGGGGTCTCTACAACCTGGTCGAACGTCCCAATGAAGATTTCTCCTCGTCCTACTACGGCGGCAATCCGCTGGAGTGGGATTCCAACAACGCAGGCGACGTGAAGAGCGGCGATCTCACGGCGTTCAACGCCCTCGTCTCCCTCTCGCAATCCGCCACGGGTAACGTCAATTACCAGCGCATGCAGGGCAACAATCCGGACGGCACGCGCAACCCGGCCTTCCCCGTGTATTTGGACAAGCTCAACTACATCGACTACATGGTCGCGAACATCTGGGGCGGAAACTGGGACTGGCCCAACAAGAATTTCTGGTTCGGACGCGACCGCACCACCAACAGCACAGGCTTCAAGTTCTACATGTGGGATTTTGAAAACACGATGGGCAACGACCGTGGCCGCTCCCCCATCAACATGGTCAGCCCGCGTTCCGGAACGGAGAACTCATGGGTCGGCCAGCCGCATTTCTATCTGAAGAACAGCCATGAATACCGCGTGGACTTCGGCGATCGCGTCCAGCGTTACTTCTTCAACGGCGGCCTGCTCACTCCGGGGGTTCTCACCAACCGTTACCGCGCGCTCGCGGATTGGGTCGAGCTCGCGATCTACGCCGAAACCGCGCGCTGGGGTGACGACAACCTCAACCCGCCGCAGGACATCGAGGACTGGCGGCGCGAGCGCGAATGGATTCTCGGCAGCTATCTCGTCCAGCGCAGCGACGTGGTGCTCGCACAATTCCGCGCCTCCGGACTGTATCCAACCGTCAGCGCGCCCATCTTCAGTCAACTCGGCGGCACCGTTCCCGATGGCTATCCGCTCGCTCTCACTCACACGAACGCCTCCGGCGTCATCTACTTCACCACCGACGGCAGCGATCCGCGCCTCCGTGGCGGCGCCGTGAATCCGCTCGCGCAGTCCTACGCCGCTCCCCTTGAAATCAACGGCCCCCTCTATGTCCGCGCCCGCGTGCTCACCGGCACGAACTGGAGCGCCATCGTCGAAGGGCTTCTCAGCCCGCCGCAGGATCTCTCCAAGCTCCAGCTCACCGAGCTCATGTATAATCCGCCTGGCACCAATCTCGTGGACGGCGATGAGTTTGAGTTTTTGGAGTTCAAGAACACGGGCACGAACACGCTCAACTTGAGCGGACTGCGATTCGCCGACGGCATCACTTTCAGCTTCCCGATTGGCACAAGCCTCGCCTCCGGGCAGTTCTTCGTTCTCGCCCGGAACGCCGCGCAATTTGCTGCAAAATATCCCGGCGTCCAAGTGCGCGGCGTCTACAGCGGCCGCCTCGATAACGCGGGCGAAACGCTCCGCCTCGTCTCGCCCATCGGCGGCACCATCCTGTCTGTTTCCTACAATGACCGCGCGCCCTGGCCAGTCACGGTGGATGGCAGCGGCTTCTCCGCCGTGCCCGTGAACCCCAACGCCAATCCGAATCCCAGCGAAGGCCGCCACTGGCGCAACAGCACTCGCATCGGCGGGTCCCCTGGCGCGGATGATCCGACACCTGTTATCGCCCCGGTGTTCGTGAACGAAGTCCTGACGGCATCCATCCTTCCGCAGCTCGACACCATCGAGATCTTAAATCCCGGCAATGCGCCGGTGAACGTTGGCGGCTGGTTCCTCAGCGATGATCCGGGTAAGCCGAAGAAATTTCGCATCACCGACGGCACCGTCATCGCGGCCGGCGGCTTCCTCACCTTCACCGAGGCGCAGTTCAACGCTGTGCCGCTCGCCACAAACAGCTTCTCCCTCCGCGCGGAAGGCGATCAGGTTTACCTCTTCAGCGCTGACGCGGCCGGCAACCTCACCGGCTTCAGCCATGGATTCAGCTTCGGCGCATCCGATCCCGGTGCGACCTTTGGGCGCTACGTGCTGTCCACTGGCGAAGAGGATTTCCCGGCGCAATCTCAGGCTACCCTCGGAACGGCCAATGCCGGACCCAAGGTCGGCCCGGTCGTCATCAATGAAATCCAATATCATCCCGACTTCGGCGGCGACGAATTCATCGAGCTGCGCAATACCACAGCAGAACCCATCGCTCTGTTTGATTCCCTCACGCCGACCAACACCTGGCGACTCAACGGCCTTGGCTTCGACTTCCCACAAAACGTCACGCTCGCCGCGAACGGCTTCCTGATCGTCTCACGCACAGCGCCCGCCGCCTTCCGTGCGAAGTACAACGTGCCCGCCGAAATTCCCATCTACGGCCCCTACCCCGGTGATCTGCAAGACAGCGGCGAGCGCGTCGAATTGCAGAAGCCCGGCCCCATCGATACCAATAGCGCCATCGCCTACATCACCGTCGATGGCGTACGATACAACGACAAGGCGCCCTGGCCACCCGCCGCTGATGGCAGTGGACCCTCTCTTCAGCGCAGGAACTCCTTCGCCTACGGCAACGATCCGATTAACTGGGAAGGCGCGCTGCCCACCCCCGGAGTGACCTTCACCGGAGGCACACCTCCCATCGTCACCACTCAGCCGACAAACCTCACCGCAGTAGCGTCATTCAGCGGCACCTTCACCATTGTCGCTGCGGGTGACGGACCCATCTTTTATCAATGGCGGCGCAACGGCGTGAATATTCCGGGCGCAACGGGTGCCACCCTCACGTTGGCCAACCTTCAGACCAGCCAGGCCGGCCTCTACAGTGCGCTCGTCTTCAACTCCGCCGGCAGCGTCGAAAGCTCCGCCGCGCAGCTCACCATCGTGCTCCCGGCCAGCATCATTCTCCAACCCGTGGGCCGCTCCGTTTACATCAAGCCCGACACCAAGGCGGCCAACCTGCCGAACGGAACGAACGTGACGTTCACCATTGCGGCCACCAGCGGAAATTCCGGCATCAGCTACCAATGGCGTTTCAATGGTGTGAACATCCCCAACGCCACATCGCCGACGCTTACCGTGAGCAACGTTCAGCTCGCCAGCGAAGGTGATTACACCTGCGCCGTCACCGACAGCATCGCCACCGTCATCAGCTCCCCGGCGCGGCTGATCCCGTTGCTGTCGCCCGTCATCATCCAGAAGCCAGCGGACATCGTCATCGCGGCGGGAAGCGACTTCACCGCGAGCGTTGAAGTCACCGGCAACCCCATGCCGTTCGCCTACAGTTGGCGGCGCAACCTGGGCTCCATCGTCGTCAGCACGAACTCTGGCAGCTACCGGAGCAACTTCGTCACCCTGAATGCCAACAGTGCGTATCTCGGGCTGACCAACGGCATCACTTCGAGCAATTTCGTGATGCGCATCGTGATCTATAACGACGCGAACCGCGCGCCCGGCGTCACCACCACTTTCAATGTCACCGTGCTCGCCGACACCGATCGCGACGGCATTCCCGATATCACCGAGCAAGGGCTGGGTCTCGACGTCAACAATGTCGCCGACGCCCTGGGTGACTTGGACGGTGACGGCATGAACAACCGCGCCGAGTTCATCGCCGGAACAGATCCGACCAACAACCTCAGCTACCTGAAGATCGAGCAGAGCATCACGCCCGGCGTGGCGAACATTGAATTCGCCGCCGTCTCGAACCACACCTACACCGTTCAACACAACGACGCGCTAAACGCCGGAGCCTGGACCCGCCTCCGCGACATCGTCGCTCGATCCACCAACCAAGTCTGGACGGTAAGCGATCCTGCGTGGACCACGAATCGTTACTATCGTGTCGTGACGCCACGCCAGCCGTGAGACCGGCCCTTCACGACATCACTCCGAATCCGGTTTCCAAATGATGCGTCGAAGAGTGAGCATGGCCGGAACATTGCGCTCTTGCGTGTAAGGAATCTCCGGCAATATTCGACTTGTAGATATGACAACGAAAACAAAACTGAACCGCCTCCTGAGCCTGGCGATCCTAATTGCCAGCACCTCCACGGGGCTTGCCCAAAAAGTGAAAACTCCTGACACCACCCCATCGACCAACGCCACGGAACTGGCCACCTACGGCGGCGGCTGCTTCTGGTGCGTCGAAGCCATCTTCCAACGTCTCGATGGTGTAAAGTCCGTTGCCAGCGGCTACGCGGGCGGCAAGAAAGACAACCCGACCTACGAGGAAGTCTGCACCGGCCAGTCCGGCCACGCTGAAGTCATCCAAATCGAATATGATCCGAAGAAGATTTCCTTCAACGATCTGCTGGACGTCTTCTGGCTGGCGCACGATCCCACCACGCTGAACCGCCAGGGCGCTGATCGCGGAACGCAGTACCGCTCCGTCATCTTTTACCACGACGAGAAGCAGAAACTGGCGGCGGAGGCTTCCAAGAAAGCCGCAGCGCCCCAGTTCAAGGATCCGATCGTCACGGAAATTTCTCCTCTCACGAAATTCTTCAAAGCCGAAGGCTACCACCAGAATTATTTCAACCGGAATCCCAACGCGTCCTATTGCACCTTCGTCATCCGGCCCAAGCTCGACAAGGTTCTCCAGAAGCTTTCGAAGCCAAAGAAGTAAGCTGACTCAGCTCACAGCCAGGTCATGCCCGGGAATTTCTTCTGCAATCCCGGCTTGAGCTTCGGATAGCTGTTCGCCTTGAACGCCGGCCAGTTGTAGGTCGCCTCAATTCGCTTTCCATCCGGCGAACACAGCCAGAGCTTCACCGGCAGCTTGCCTTCGCAGAGATGCGGATGCTCCTTGAGCGTGAAGCACTCCGTCAGCTTCACCTGCAATTCCGGCGCGTTTGGCTCGCCATCCTCATCCAGTGCAGCTTCCTGATACTGGAGCTTGAGCTTGCGTCCATCCGGCCAGACGACGTGCAAAGGAACCAGTTCGTCCAGCCAGCCACGCTGCTCTGGCGCGAGATGCTTCACGATCTCGTCGCGGACGTGCGTGGCCTGAACCTCCTTCACCAGCGTCAATCCTGAGAACGCCTCCGCCAGTCGCTCCGTGACAGCCGCGTCGTCGAGCGGAGGAAACTCCAGCTCTGGTGACGTCGCGCAAACGAGATTCACACGCGCAATGAACTGCTTTGCGTCATGGTTGAACAGCGGCAGCTCGAACAAATCCTTGCGATACGCCTCCGCCAGACAACGCCCGGACGCCGCCGGGTCCACCTCGCGCTGATGCTCGTGATGGATGACCAAATCCTGGAACTTCACGAGCTTCACCGCTGCGACGCGTTTGTGCGTCCGGTCAAACAGATGCTCCACCGTCGCGTTGATGTGCTGCGGAAACATCTCGGCGATCCATTCCCGCTTCACCGCGCTCGCCAGTCCGAGCAGCGTCAGGTTCTCCGAGCCGCGACCGGCCACTTCACGAATTCCAGCCGTGACAAACAGCGGCGAAGTCTGAACGACGCTCTCCCGCATCAGCGTCGCGCGGCGTCCTTCGGTCATATCGCAATCGAGCGTCCCCTGATCGCGACGAATGCACAGTTGATCGATGAACCCGGCCATCAGGCAGCGCAGCAGCGCGTCGTCGTCCGTCTTCTGCGTGGACAGCTTGCCGCCCGCCTCCTCTGGCTCGATCATCCGCTGCCTGCGCGCGATATCGAGAATCTGATTGTAGGTCTGCTCCACCTGCCGGGCCGACAGCGCATGCACGCCATAACGCCGGCATTGATCCGCATTGAAGCCGCCGTTCTTGGCGAACTGATACGCCCGCATCAACGTGAAGAAATCAGAATCCTGGCTGGCCTCGAACAGCTCCCGCGCCTCGGCGATGTGCTTGTCCTCCCGCCGCAAACGCTGGAGCAGATCGCGTCCGCTCACCAGTGCCGCACAGAGCGCCGCGGCACGAACGCAGTTTCGCTTCGATGCCTCCACGAGAATCCGCGAGTAACGCGGGTGCATGGGCAGCCGCAGCATCTGCCGTCCGGCGGGAGTCAGTTCTTCCGTCACCGGATCAATCGCGCCCAGCGTGTGCAGCAGTTTCTCCGCGCGCTCAACCGCTTGCGCGTCCGGCTTGTCGAGCCAGTCGAAGGTCGAAGCCTTCTTGATGTGCAGCGAATGCAGAAGCAGAACAACCTCCGCGAGATCAGCGCGCTGAATCTCCGGCGTGTTCCGCTCCGGGCGATTCAAATGACCGCTCTCCGTCCACAGCCGATGGCAGGTGCCTGGAGCGGTTCGTCCCGCGCGACCTTTGCGCTGATCCGATGACGCCCGGCTGATCTCCTCGATGAAAAGCGTCCCGATGCCACGCTCGGAATCGTAGCGCGCCACGCGGGCTTCGCCGCTGTCCACCACATGACGAATGCCATCGATGGTCACCGACGTCTCCGCGACATTGGTGGCGACCACGACCTTGCGCAGCGCGTTCGGCGCGAAGGCCATGTCCTGCTCGTCCGGCTGCAATTCGCCATGCAGCGGAATGAAGGCGAGACGTTCGGAGGTTCGCGCGGAGCGAAGGGCGTTGATGGTCGAAGCGATCTCGCCCATGCCCGGCATGAAGATGAGGATGTCCCCACGTTCGCCGGAGTTAACGATACGCTCCACGGTGTCCGCCGCCTGCTCGGTGCGCGGCCGATCATCGGGCAGGTCGAGATAGTTTACTTCGACAGGAAAGCTTTGCCCTTCGGAGACGAGAACGGGACAGCCGCCGAGATACTTCGCCACCGGCTCGGCGTCCAGCGTGGCCGACATGACAACGATTTTCAGGTCTGGCCGGCGCGCCTGCTGAATCTGTTTCACGAGCGCAAGCGCGACATCGCTCATCAGATTTCGTTCGTGAAACTCGTCGAAGAGAAGCACGCCGACATCGCTCAAGGCGGCGTCATCCTGCAACCAGCGAAGCAAAATACCTTCGGTCACGAAGCAGATTCGAGTTCCCAAACCCGTCTGGTCATCGAAGCGAATCTGGTAACCGACCTCCTCGCCAAGCTTGCAGTTGCGCTCCCAAGCCACCCGCGCCGCGACGGTTCGCGCGGCAACGCGACGCGGTTGGAGCACGACAATTTTTCGCGGCCCGGCAAGTCCGGCCTCGAGAACCATCTGCGGAACCTGCGTGGTCTTGCCAGAGCCGGTGGGCGCGACCAGCACCAAGCGATTGCCCGCCTGCAAGGTGCGGACGATGGGATCGTGGATATGCCAGATGGGCAGACTTTTTTCCACAGCGACCAGTTGGGATGAGGACGGCGGCGAACCCAGCGGTTCAGCGCAGGAAGTAACGCGCCGCAAGCGTGATGATCGTCAGGATCGTCATCATGCCCATCGGCATGAACTTCTTTGATTTCGCAACGCGCATCCCGAAGAAGATCAGAAGCACCACAAGGATGATATCCGCCACCATCGGGTCAGGAATGATCTTCAACGCGCAGAGCGACAGCAACGCGGCGAAGCCCACCGACATGAGCAGGGACATCTTGCTTTGCGCTTTCAGGAAGCCAACCGCGCCACCGGCAACCAGCAAAACAATGTAAACCCAGAGAACAGAGATAGGTGTCATAGCATTCGTAGAAATAAACCGGGCTGAAGTAGAGCCGAAGTGTCGGTCCAATAACAACCAATTCCCGCGAGCCATTTCCCATCGGCGTGCCAGCGCTCGCGCCGGATTGTTTCGTCGAGTCGTATTGAAAGCTCAGCGCTTCTTGTCGGGATACGGAGGCACGGCGGGGATCTTCACAGGGTTCGCAGCGAGAGCTTTCTTGATCTCGTCGATAGCGCGGGCGAGCTGGTCGTCCGTGCCGGCGAATTCGCGCGCGGGATCGTTGTCCACCACGATGTCCGGATCAACGCCGTGGCCTTCCATGATCCATTCCTTCGCCTCGAGATCGAAGCGGCTGAACTCGGGACGATTCAAGGTGCCGCCATCGAGCAGCGGCAGCGTGCCGCGGATGCCGACGACGCCGCCCCACGAGCGCTGGCCGATGATCGGCCCGAGCTTATGCTTGCGGAAGCGGTAGCCCACGATGTCGCCGTCGCTCGCGGAGTGTTGATCAATGAGGAGCACTTTCGGGCCGAGCACTTGTCCGCTCGGATCGACGTTCACGGTGCCGTTGCGCGCGATGGTCCACATGGCCGGCTCGCGACGGAGCCGCTCGATGATCATCGGGGAGACGTTACCGCCGCCGTTGCCACGGCAATCGACGATGAGCGCGTCCTTGTGAAGCTGCGCGGTGTAGAACTTGGTAAACTCGTTCAAGCCGGTCTGCTGCATGTCGGGAACGTGGACGTAGCCGACCTTGCCATCGGTGGCTTTCTCCACGGCGTCGATGTTGTCGAGCACCCAGTTCAGGTAGTAGAGGGATTGTTCGCTGGCGAGCGGGAGGATTGTTTCGTCGCGCGCACCGTCTTCCTTCGCCTCGCCGTTGATGCGGAGCTTCACTTGCTTGCCCGCCGTTCCGACGAGGGCGGCGTAGAGGTCAGCCATGTCCTTTGTGGACTTGCCGTTGATGCCGACAATGAAGTCGCCGGCCTTCACGTTCACGCCGATCTCGGTGAGCGGTGAACGATATTTCGAGTCCCAGTTGTGGCCGCGCAAGATGCGGTCGATGCGGTAGAAGCCGCTGGCGTCGCGGCTGATCTTCGCGCCGAGCAAACCGAGTGAGATGCGCTGCGGCTTCGGCATGTCGCCTTCGCCCACGTAGGCGTGGCCTATGTTCAGCTCGCTAATCATCTCGCCAATGACGTAGGTGAGATCGGCGCGGTGCTGGACGTGCGCGAGCAAGGGCGCGTAACGCTGGCGCATCGCGAGCCAGTCCACGTTGTGCATGTTCGGAGCAAAGAAGAAGTCGCGCATCTGCCGCCAGCATTCGGCGTAGATCTGGCTCCATTCCGCGTGGCGGTCGAGCGACACCGTGAGGTCGGCGAGGCTGAGCTTCTTGTCCGCAACGTCGAGCTTGGCCGAGGGTAAATCGACGATGGCGAAGTCGCCGCCAGTGCGGACGAGCATCTTCTTGCGGTCAGCGGAAACGCGGTAGCCACTCACTTCACCCACTTCGGTCTCCTTTTCCTTCTCCAGCTCGAAGACGAAGAGCTTGCCCTTCTTCTGGTAATAAAGTTTGTCGCCGACGGAAGTCAGGTTGCCGTAGCTCGCCGCACCCGGCGCGAGGACGGTGATGCGCTGCTGAAGTCCGTCAGAGTCGATCTTTACCGTAACCTTTTCGGTCTTGTTGGTCTTCTCGGTGTCCTTTTTCGCGTCGGCCTTGTCGTCCGCTTTCGCGACATCTTTCTTCTCGTCCTTGCCATCCGCCTTCACATCCGGCGGCGTGTTCTTCGGCTTCTCTTCCTTCTTCTCGTCCTTGATCTTCACCTCATCGGACTTCGGCGCGAAGGGCGACTTCGTATCCTTCGCGAGCGTGACGAGGTAGATGCGTTGCAGGTCGCTGTAGATGTGGTTCCACTCGGTCGAGCCGTAGGTGGGATTGAACGAACGCTCGGAGACGAAGAATAGATACTTACCGTCACTGCTAAACTCCGGCGAGCCGACATCGAACCAGCCATCGGTCACCGTCACGGTGTTCTTCGCCTCGAGTCCATAGATCTGGACGTTCGGGAAGCGGCGCGACTCGGGCTTCGTGAACGTGAGCCATTGGCTGTCCGGCGACCACGCGAAGTCGTGAATCTCGGACGAGTCGGACTGCGTGACGAGCGTCACGGCCTTGGACTCTACCGTGACGAACTGGAGCCGGTTCTTCTTGTCGCCCCACGCGAGATGTTTCGAGTCGGGCGACCAGAGCGGCGCGTATTTGTAAGTTTCGGCGTTGCTCGTGAGCTGACGCGCTTCACCGGAACCATCCTGCGGGCGCAGCCAAATCTCGTCCTCGCCAGATTCATCGCTGACGCAGGCGATCCAGCGTCCGTCCGGCGACCACGTCGCGTTGCGCTCGTGGATGCCGGGCGTCTGGGTGAGGTTGCGCGTCGGGCCGTTCTTCGCCGGCACACTGAAGACATCACCGCGCGCCCCGATGACGGCGCGCGCACCATCGGGCGCGATGTCGTATGCGGTGGTTTCCTTCGAAACGTCCTTCATCCCGCCGCGACCGATGGCGAAGTCCTCCTTGATCTCGATGGCGATCTTCTCGGCCTTCTCGCTCTTCAGATCGAAGCGATGGATGAACCCACCGTTCTCGAATACAATGGCGTTGTCGCCGAGCGAAGGAAACTTCACCGCGAACTCGGTGAACTCCGTGAGCTGCCGCGTCTTCTTTGTCTTGAGGTCATACACGTAGAGATTCGCCTGACGATTCGCGTCGCGCTCGGAAACGAAGTAGATGCGGTCGCCCTTCCACATCGGGAAGATGTCCTGGGCCAGATCATCGGTGAGCTTCGTCGTCTCCTTGGTCGCGAAATCGTAGAGCCAGATTTCGTCCGCCTGCCCGCCGCGATAACGCTTCCAGGTGCGGAACTCGCGGAAGACGCGGTTGTAGGCGAGCTGTTTCCCATCCGGCGAGTAACTGCACCAGCCACCGCGTGGCAACGGCAGGATCTCGGGAATGCCACCGCTGAGCTTCGCGATGGTGAGGTCGCCCTTGAACGCATTCCACTGGGTGCGGCGCGAGCGATAGATGACCGACTCGTTGTCGCGCCACGTCATCACGATATTGTTCGGCCCCATGCGATCCGAGACGTCATCGCGGTCGAGCGTGGCGGTATAGGTCAGACGGCGTGGCTG
>CAMCCU010000144.1 GCA_945872975.1 Pedosphaera parvula Ellin514 | reverse complement strand
GTCGGCTTCCGCGCCGTCGATACTTCAGTGAACGGCACCGGTGGCGGCCCGATCCACACGCCATCGGACATCGTTTATGTGAACTTTCAAGCCGTGCCGGAGCCATCCGTATTCGCTCTTGCAGGCACCGGGCTTGTCGGCCTCTGGCTCCTCCGTCGTAAACGCCAGTCTTAAACCGCCTCCATAAAATCAAAGCCGGACGTAGAACTTGAGTGCAGCCGAACATTGCAAATCCTCTGGCCGACTTCAGCCAGAAGCGTTCGGTTGAGACTACTCTCAAGCCTGCGTCCCGCCGCTTCACCCCATCGCATCCCATGAGACTCAGCAAGGCGAATTATTCCGTCCCGCCGATGATTATTGCAGCCGTGTTGCTGCTTTGCTTCACCGCAGCTTCGCGCGCACAAATCATCCAGCACTTTCACGTCACCGCCGGTGCAGCCAGCACCACGGCCGGCTCGCCGCTTTACTTCACGGATGCAGATTCGTTCCTCGCCGAGTCCGGCTATGTCGCGAACATGCCGCTGATCACAAATACTTTTCTGCCCACCATCGGTTACTACATGGGCGGGCCCACCTTTACCGCAGGCTCCGGCGATGGAGCGGATGGTCCACCGGCTGCGCCCGGTGCGCGCATCGCACTCGTCGTCCGTGCTGTCGCGGGTCCGGCCGGAGGTCAATGGTCCTTCTGGAAACCAGGAGCCGACGATGAATACGGCAACGCCATCACCTTCTCCTATGCCACGGGAACAACCAATGGCACCAACGCCTTCGTCCTCTCCGAGAACAAAGGATTGCCCGGCGAAGATCCCTTCGGCCATATCCACGGACGCGCCTTCACCGTGGACCGACCCGGCCTTTACACCGTCTGGGTCCAACTCATCGACACCTCGCGCAACGGCCCCGGCGGCAGCCCTATCCACACGCCCTCGCCGCTGTATCGCTTCTATTTCAACGCCGGCTTCAACATCGCCAGCCTCGCGCGCACGAACGACGTGGTGACCGTCCACTTCGGCTCGCGGACCGGCAGCCGTTTCTATCTTGAAGCCAGCCCGACGCTCGACGAACCACTCGATTGGCTCCCCATCGCCGGCCCGCTTTCCGGCAACAACCGGCTTCGCACATTCACCGACACGCCACCCGCTGACGCCTCACACCGGTTCTACCGGTTGCGCGTGACCACTCCGTGAACAAGCTGCCTGGGAGGCTCATCGCCGCGTTGGTGCTGACGTTCCTTCGCGAGAGCGATTGAGCGAAAACTGAATCGAGCCTTGCTGCGCCTGCGTTCTTGCTATGAGCGCTCGCGCCCGCGCCGCACGAACTGTTCGACATACTTTCCCAGAATGTCCGCTTCGAGATTCACGGCGTCACCCACTTTGCGATCACGCAGCGCGGTGACGTCGTAAGTGTGCGGGATGATCCACAGGCGAAATCCCTTCTTCGTCACGCCCGCCACCGTGAGACTGATCCCATCAACCGCGATGGAGCCTTTGAGCACGATGTAGCGCAGCACCTCGGCGGGCGCGGCGATCTCCAGGACGTGATCTTGCCCGGCGCGTTCCCAGCGCGAAATCTTTCCCACACCATCGACGTGGCCGGTGACGAAATGTCCGTCGAGCCGGCCATCCGCGCGGAGCGGACGTTCCAGATTTACGAGCGAACCCTTCTGGCAGAATTGCAGGTTCGTCCGCTCCCACGTTTCACGGAGCAGATCGAACTGCACAAGTTTGCTCCGTCCCCTCGACGTCAGCTTCACCACCGTCAGGCAACAGCCGTTCGCCGCCACGCTGTCGCCGAGCTTCAGCCCGCGCGCGCAACGCTTCGCCTCGATCGTCAGCCGGATGGATTTCGTCGTCGGCTTGATGCTCTCGACGACTCCAGTCTCTTCCACAATGCCCGTGAACATGGCGGCAGGTTGCCGAGGTCGGGCGAGGGCGTCGAGTCTGCTTCTGTGCCGGCGGACCGGGATGGAAAGTGGGCAGGTGGGCAGGTGGGAAAGTGAGAGAGGGAAAAGAAGCTGTCGCCTTTAGCTCACCTATCCATCTGCTCCGGCTCTCCATTTCCCACCTGCTCACTTTCTCCCCTGCCCACCTGCTCACTTTCCCACTTTCTCCCCCGCCCTCCCCTCGCTAAGCTGCGCGCACTCATTATGGCAACGATTGCAATTCTCGGCACGATGGACACCAAGGGCGAAGAACACGCCTTTGTCGCGGAGCAAATCAAGGCGCGCGGACACCAGACGCTCGTCATCGACGTCGGCACGCTCGAAGCCCCGAAGCTCAAGCCCGACATCACGCGGGAAGAGGTTTGCCGCGCAGCGGGCGGAGACTACGCCACCCTCCTCGTCAAACGTGATCGCGGCGAATCTGTTGCTGCGATGTCGAAGGGCGCGCCCATCCTGCTCGCGAAGCTCGTCGCCGAGAAAAAGGTCGCCGGCGTGATTTCGCTCGGCGGCGGTGGCGGCACGGCGATCGGCACGGCGGCGATGCGCGCACTGCCGATTGGTTTCCCGAAGCTCATGGTTTCCACGCTCGCCAGCGGCAACACAGCGCAATACGTCGGCGTGAAGGACATCGTGATGTTCCCGAGCATTGTCGATGTCGCAGGATTGAACCGAATCTCCCGCCAGATTCTCACGCGCGCCGCCGGGGCGATTTGCGGCATGGTGGAAGTGGAGCCGAAGGCCGCTGCGGACAAGCCCATCATCGTCGCGAGCCAGTTCGGCAACACGACGGCTTGCGTCGATCACGCGCGCAAGATTCTCGAACAGGCGGGCTACGAAGTCCTCGTCTTCCACTCGACGGGCACGGGCGGGCGCACGATGGAATCGATCATCGAAACAGGCATGGTCGCGGGCGTGCTCGACATCACCACCACGGAATGGGCGGATGAACTCGTCGGCGGTTTTCTCGGCGCCGGCCCGACGCGCCTCGAAGCAGCGGCGCGCGGCGGTGTGCCCGCGATTGTAACGCCCGGCTGTCTCGACATGGTGAACTTCCACGGACCCGACTCCGTGCCCGCGAAGTTCAAGGACCGCAATTTCTATCAGCACAATCCGCAGGTGACGCTCATGCGCACCGACGCGGAGGAATGCGCGCAACTCGGCAAGATCATCGCTGAAAAGGTGAACCTCTCGACCGCGCCCGTGACCGTCCTGCTGCCAAAGAAAGCCATCAGCGTCATCAGCGCGCCGGGACAGAAGTTTCACGACCCGATCGCGGACCGCGTGCTGTTCGACGCGCTCAAGGCGTATCTCAGGCGCGACATCGAAGTGATCGAGATGGACTGCGCGATCAACGACGCGCCCTTCGCCGAAGCCTGCGCGAAGGCTCTCTTAAAGAACATTCAAGCCCTCAAAGCATGAGCCTCGATTCGGTTCAATCCGCCGCTGCTGAACAGTTCGGACGCCAGAGCCATCGCTACGGCAAGGGCCACATCCTGGCCGACGTCTCCGATGTCATCGCCGCGCTGAATCGCTTCTCCCTGCCCAGTCCGGCCCACGTGCTCGATGTCGCCACGGGGGCGGGACACACGGGCCTGCATTGCGCCAGCCTCGGTCATGATGTGACGTGCGCAGACATCGCGCAGCCAATGCTCGACCGCGTGAACGAAGCGGCGGACGAACGCGGACTGAAGGTCATGACGCGGCTGCATCCTGCCGAATCCATGCCGTATCCCGACGGGACGTTTGATCTCGTAACGAGCCGCGTCGCCCCGCATCACTTCAGCTCGCCAGAATCGTTCGTGCGCGAAGCGGCGCGCGTGCTCAAGAGCGGCGGACATCTCCTGGTCATTGACGGAAACATCGAGGATGGCGACCCGGTGGCGGAGGAATGGTCTCATCGCGTGGAGACGCTTCGAGATCCAAGTCACCATCGCTTTCTCAGCCCGGCCCAGTGGCGAGCGCTCTGTGCAGCGGCGGGACTGCAAACGCTCCATGCCGCGTTGGAGCCGTTCAAGATGCCGGACTTGGAATGGTACTTCGACACCGCCAACACCTCACCGGCGAACCGCGCGGCGGTTCTGGAACTGGTTCGCAATGTTCCCGCAGAAGCCCAGCGTCAATTCAACCTCGCCGAAGAGAACGGCAAGATTACGTGGTGGTGGCGGCGACTGACGCTCATTGCAGCGAAGCCGGCGGATGCCAGGTAGGGTCAAGGCGCGCTGCGCCTGACCCGCGCCGCAAATCAGCGGCACGGATGGGCCTACCTTGGAGAATGATTCTTGAGAACGGTCCTACCGATGGAATGACTTCGTGAAGTCTTCGCCAGAGACTTCGACGACCTTCTTCTGAAACTTCGAGTCGGCGATGAGCTGCTGGAGCTTCTTCTCAAACGCAGCGCTGTCCATCGGCAGCTCAACGGTCTGCTGGATGAGCGAGGAGTAGAGCATCACGTTCGCGAGCTCGACGGAGTGAATGCCTTCCTCGCCCGGCACCATCAGCGGCGAGCCGTCGAGAATCGCATCCACGAAATTCTGCATCAGCGCGGCGTGGGGCGCCTCAGCGTTCTCGATGGGGATGTTCTCCTCCGTCGTCTCCGGTTTGGCGAAGCCGGTCTTGGCCGCCTTGCTGAACTCGATCATGTCCGCATCGTTGCGCGTGAAGGTCAGTTTGCCATTTTCCAAAACCACCTTGCCGCGCGTGCCCACGATCTCGAAGCGGTTCGTGCCCGGTGTTTCGCCCGTGGAGGAAACGAAGACGCCGGTCGCTCCGTTCTTCCACTCCATAAAGATGCTGACGTTGTCCTCGACCTCGATGTTGTGGAAGCGACCGATCTGGCAGAAGCCGCGCACCCGCGCCGGCATGCCGACGAGCCACTGGAGCGTGTCGAGCTGGTGCAGGCATTGGTTGAGGAGAACGCCGCCGCCCTCGCCCTTCCACGTCGCGCGCCAACCGCCGCTCGCGTAGTAGGCCTCGGTGCGAAACCAGTCGGTGATGATCCAGTTGATGCGGACAACATCGCCGAGTTCACCGTCCTGAATAAGCCTCTGAATCTTCGTATAGCGTGGCTCGGTGCGGAACTGGAACATCGCGCCGAAGACAAGTTTGGGATGTTTCCGTCGCGCCGCGATGAGCCGTTCGGCGTCGGCTTTATGCGCGGAGATGGGTTTCTCCACCATCACATGAACACCCGCCTCGAAGGCCGCGATGCCGAGGCTCGTGTGCTGGTAGTGCGGCGTGGCGATAATAACGGCATCGACCGCACCGGAGCGGATGAGCTTCTCGCCGTCGTCGAAAATCTGCACGGCCTTGTAGGACTCCAATTTCGCGGGCGACGTGCTGCAAACGGCGGTGAGTTCCGCGCGAGGGACTTTGCCAGCGAGCAAATAGTCGGCGTGGAACTTGCCCATGTTGCCCATGCCGATGATGCCGAGACGTACACTGTTCATGCGATGTGGATGGAGCGCGTTAAATTAGGCCCGCCGTTTCCGGGAAGCCGCAGAGGATGTTCATGCTCTGCACGGCCTGGCCACTGGCGCCCTTCACGATGTTGTCTTCAGCGCTCATGACGATGAGCCGGCCGGTGCGCGGATCAAGTCGCCAGCCGATTTCCACGACGTTCGTGCCGACAACATTCTTGGTGTCCGGGAGAGCTTTGCCTTCCAGCAGGCGAACGAATGGTTCGCTCGCATACGCAGCCTGATAGCACGTCGCAATTTTCTCCGCGAACGCACCGGCAGAAGCCGCATCGTTGAAATGCTCGGTCGGCGCGAGATAGAGAGTGGTCAGAATACCACGATTGACGGGGATGAGATGCGGCGTGAATTGAATCGTCACCTTGCTTCCGGCGGCGATGGACATCTGTTCCTCGATCTCCGACAGATGCCGGTGCTTCGGGACGCCGTAAGGGCGCACGCTTTCGTTGCATTCGCAGAAGAGGTAATCGACCTCCGCCTTGCGCCCTGCCCCGCTCACGCCGCTCATCGAGTCGGCAATGATGCTGTTCGGGTGAATCAGCTTCGCGCGAATCAGCGGCAAGGTCGGGAGCAGGATGCTCGTCGGATAACAACCAGGGGATGCGATAAGCAACGCATCCTTGATCTGCCCGCGATAAACTTCCGGCAGCCCATACACGGATTTTTTCAGCAGATCCGGCGCAGGATGATCGTGCGCATAGAACTCCTTGTAGGTCTCGGCGCTCTTCAGACGGAAGTCCGCGCTGAGGTCGATGACCACGCAGCCCGCCTGAATGAGCGGCACGGCAAACTCGGCGGCGACACCGTGGGGCAAGGCCAGGAAAACGACATCAGCCTGTTTCGCCAGTGTCTCGGCATTCGGCTCGGTAAAACGGAGCGAGCGCGATTTCGGATGACTCGCGAAGCGCGGAAAGATTTGGGCAACGGTCTGTCCCGCGTTCTGTCGCGAGGTGACCGCCGAGAGTTCGACGTGCGGATGGTTGAGCAGGAGGCGGACGAGTTCTTCGCCGGAATATCCGGACGCTCCAACGATGGCGACTTTCTTCATGATGTTTGACGATTGTTCCCGGCCCGTGGTGAGCAGCGCTGCACGGACTCTTGGGTCTGACGCGGCCGGCTGCAAAGAAAAAACCCCGCCGGACAAGCCAGCGGGGTTGAGAAGAGCAGTTTCGGATTAACGCTTGGAGAACTGGAAGCGTTTGCGCGCGCCCGGCTGGCCGTATTTCTTACGTTCCTTCATACGGGAATCGCGAGTGAGCAAGCCATCCGCCTTCAACGCCGGACGAAGGTTCGCGTCAGCGAGGAGCAGGGCGCGGGAAATCCCATGACGAACCGCGCCAGCCTGACCGGCAGGACCGCCACCGGCGACGTTCACGCGGGTGTCGAACTTGTTCGCGGTCTGCGAGGTGTTGAACGGCTGGTTGACCTGGCCGCGGAGAACCTCGGTCGGGAAATAATTCTCAAGCGTCCGTCCGTTGATGCGGATCTTGCCGGTGCCGGTAGCGAGACGGACACGAGCCACGGCGGTCTTGCGACGGCCGGTGGCGACGAACTCGGTGACTTTCGATGCTGCCATGGGTCAGTGAGTGGTAGTTGTTTTGAAATTAGTTCGCAGCCTTGAGGGGCGCGGGTTGTTGCGCGGCGTGCGGGTGAGTCGGGCCTTTGAAAACTTTAACCTTGGTCATCAGGACGCGACCGAGGCGGTTCTTAGGAACCATGCCGCGAACGGCGTGCATGATGAGGTCCTCGGGTTGCTTGGCGCGCACTTGCTCGACGGTGCGGCGCTTCTCGCCACCTCTCCAACCGGAGTAACTCATGTACTCCTTCTGAAGCTCTTTGTTGCCGGTGAGTTTGACCTTCTCGGCGTTGACCACGACGACGAAATCACCCGCGTCAAGGTGCGCGGTGTAAACAGGCTTGTTTTTACCACGGATAATGTCAGCGACCTGAACGGCGAGGCGGCCCAAGATGGCTCCATCGGCGTCGATGACGTGCCATTTGCGCTGGTCCAGATTTACTTTCGGCAGATACGTTTTCATTTAAGACCTAAATTTAAGGAGCGGTGAAACTAACAAACGCGAAACCCAAGTCAATAGCCATTTACAGCTTTTGCACGTTCTTTGCTGTTTCCGCGAATCGACAGCCACGACACGATGCACTAGCCTGCGGACGGAATCACTATGAAAACAATTTTTCTCCTGTTGCTGGCCGGGATACTCGCGCTGGCCGGTTGCGCTTCGGATCCGAAATCACCCAGGAAGCCGGACCCGAAGACCATTAACTGGAGCGAACGGGTGGGCACCTACACTTACGACCAGGCTCTGGGTGATTTAGGGAAGCCCGCCGTCATTGGCGAATCCGCCGAGGGCAGGACGGCTGAATGGTCGCTCCGTCGCAGCCCCAGGGTTTCGTTTGGTCTGGGGGTTGGAGGCGGCTCCTTCGGGTCTCGCGGCGGTGTCGGCGTGGGCGTGGGCTCCACGGTTTCCCCGCCGCCGAGCGGGGAGAACCTGCGCTTGAAGTTCGACAAGGACGGCAAGCTCAAGGAATGGTCGAAGGTCACCTACTGAGTGTGCTGCCGACATCTCGCCGACAGCACGTTGCCCCTCTCCTGCACACTTGATGTTCCCCGGCGTTCGCGGCATTGATCCCTCCCACAGCCCCGACGCCGCTCGAAGATGGTTCGTCACTGGTGAATGAACCGATTCGTCAACTCGTCGGAGCCTTCACAATAATCTTATGCAAAAGCCAACCTCTCGTTTCGTCACGCTTGCCCTCAGCCTTTGCTGCCTGCAAGCCGCCTTCACCACCACCGCCGCCAATCTCGAACCGGGCTTCAAGAGCCTGTTCAACGGCAAGGATCTCACCGGCTGGGATGGAAACTCCAAGCTCTGGTCCGTCAAGGACGGCACCATCACCGGCGTCACCGGCAGCGACGCGGACACCAAGATCAATCACAACACTTTCCTCGTCTGGAAGGGCGGCGAAGTCGCTGACTTTGAGCTGCGCCTCTCCTACCGGATCGAGAAGGGCAACTCCGGCATTCAGTACCGCAGCAAGGTGACCGAGACCGGGAAGTTCGGCCCCATCGTCGGCGGCTATCAGGCGGACTTCGAGGCGGGCAAGACTTACAGCGGCATCCTCTATGAGGAACGCGGACGCGGCATTCTCGCGCAGCGCGGTCAAAAGACCGTCATCAAAGACGCAGATGGAAAGACCAAGGTCGAAGTCACCGGATCAGTCGGCGACACCAAGGAAATCCAGGCGAAGATCAAGGACGAGGATTGGAACGACTACGTCGTTATCGCCAAGGGCAATCATCTCCAGCACTTCATCAACGGCCAGCAGACCGTGGACGTCATCGACGAGCAGCCGGCCAAAGCCGCCAAGTCCGGCGCGCTCGCGCTGCAAATCCACGTCGGCCCGCCGATGGTGGTTCAGTTCAAAAACATCCGGATGAAGAACCTCTCCGGCGATTCCGCGAAGAAGTCCGACCTCCAACAGCTGCAAGGCAAGTGGGTGCCCGTGGAAATCATCGCCAACGGCAAGACGCTGGACGCTGATGCGGTGAAGGCCATCAATCTCACCATCAACGAAGGCTCTTACAAATCCGAGAGCGGCGATGGAAGCGATGAAGGCACCTTCAAGCTGGGCGAAAGCGCTTCGCCCAGGACCATGGACATCACCACCGGCGGCGGCAACGACATCCCCGCCATCTACGAAGTGTCCGGCGACACCTTCAAAGCCTGCTATGGCGTCGGCAGCTCCTCGCGTCCGACGGAGTTCAAGTCCACCGAAGACTCGAACCACATTCTCGCGACCTACAAGCGGAAGAAGGACTGAGCACGCACAAACACCAAGCACCAAGATCCAAAAACCAAACTGCTTATGCGCCTCGCTCTCGCTTCACTCGTGACCCTTGTGGTCGTCTCGTTCAACGCCGATGCCGCCGACAAGAAACTCCTCATGCTCGCCGGCTCGCCGAGCCATGGCTACATGGAGCACGAGTATCGCGCGGGCTGTCTGCTGCTCCAGCAATGCCTCGCGAATACGCCGGGCATCCAGGTCACCGTCGTGTCGAACAACTGGCCGAAGGACGAGAGCGTCTTTCAGGGCGTGGACGCGGTGTTCATGTTCTGCACCGGCGGCGGCGGACATCCGGCCATCAAGCCTGAGCGCATCGAACTGCTCGATGGGTTGATGAAAAAAGGCGTCGGGTTCGGCACCTGCCATTACGGCGTGGAAGTACCCAAGGGCGATCCCGGCAACGCCTTCCTCAAATGGCAGGGCGGCTACTTCGAGCCTTACTGGTCGGTGAACCCGACGTGGACGGCGAGCTTCGAGAAGTTCGTGACGCATCCGGTGACGCGCGGTGTGCAGCCGTTCAAGGCGAATGACGAATGGTATTACCACATGCGCTTCCCCGATGGCATGAAGGGCGTAACGCCCATCCTCAGCGCCGTACCGCCCGACAAGACACGCGGCCGCATCGGTGCGAACGAACCGCATGGCGGCAATCCCGAAGTGCAGAAGCACATGGGCCAACCGGAGCACATGATGTGGGCCTACGACCGGCCGGATGGCGGACGCGGCTTCGGCTTCACTGGCGCGCATTTCCACAAGAACTGGGCGGACGACAACTACCGCAAGGTGGTGCTCAATGCGCTGCTCTGGATCAGCAAGGTGGAAGTGCCGAAGGACGGCGTGGCGTCGAGCGTGACGCAGGAACAGATCATGATGAATCTGGATCCGAAGAAGAAATGACGGTCTAAAGACAATCTGTGCCGGAACTTCTCAACTTGATTAAGCTCGATCTACAGTCATTCCGTCAGCGCCAAACAAATGGCACCGTAACTGGAGTCATATTCATCGAGTTGGACGGTGAAGCAATTCCTGATGCGGGGTGGTCAGATTTTCCAGTGATAGTCCTGGGATGGTGGGTCGATCCCTTTCTGCAATTGAGCGAGCCGAAAAGGCGTCAAGTTCGGTGGCTTTTCATGGATGGACCGTTCGAACTCATGCTTACAAAGGTGCCAACCATTGGGCCGTCATCCGGAGTTAAGTGTGGTGAAATCGCAACGTGGCTTCTAACTGCAGCCGACCAGGTCATAAATTTTTGCGAGGCGGAGAAAATGTTGAGCCGTGACTTGGATGACTTACGACTTTCTGTTCAGCACCTTAAATCTCAATCGTCAATTACCGCTGCCCGCGTAGAACATTCCTCCAGAATCGAATTCCAACTATCGCAGAGACGAAGCCGGTAATTTCTGTACTTTTCGATCTCACGCAATCCAGTCTCCAATGTCCTCATGAAAACCACACTCCGCCTTTCGCTCGTCACGTCGCTGCTGCTCGCGGCATTCACCTCCTTCGCCGCTGACAAGAAGATCATCCTCATCGCCGGCAAGCCCAGCCATCCGCCGGGCATGCACGAGTTCCGCGCCGGCAGCCTGCTGCTCCAGCAATGTCT
>CAMCCU010000143.1 GCA_945872975.1 Pedosphaera parvula Ellin514 | reverse complement strand
GAAACACCGATGGCAGACCGGGAGGTTGGGGTCGCTGCTCTCAGCGAAAGAAATTACGAGTATGACTGACGCCGAAAAGAAAGTTACCAGAGCGAGGCTGATCATCACGAGCGCCTGCAAGATGCTCCAGAACGCTCGCGAGCACGCTCCCCGGTTCGGTCAGGAACGCTACGCTTCCAACGCCGACTGCTACATCCTCCTGGCCGACGCCACCAAGATCTTTTGTCAGCAAATCTGCCAGCGCCACGATGAACCGCTGAACAAGCGCTGGTCGGCCGCCCTGCCCGAACTTCTCCTCTCTCACCCGGAAAAATGCGACGAAACCCTCGCTCTATTGGAAGAGAAAGAGTTCAAGGGACTCTCCTACTTCCACTTCGTCGCCGCCTGATCGCGGGCCAAGACTTCCACCCGGCAGAAAAAAGCGGACCCGAATCCCGGGTCCGCTCCTTGATACCAATTCCGATTAAATCCTCTGGCAGAATCAGGATGCCGCTGCCTCGGCAGCCGCGTTCCTCTTCGCCATGATGGCGTCCACGATCTTCTGAGCCAGGTCGGGCTTCTCCATGAGCGTCTTCTGGGCCGCGTCCTTGCCTTGGCCAATCAATTCGCCATTGAACTGGAGCCACGCACCCTTCTTGTCCACCACGCCATTTGCGATGCCGACATCCAGGATGCTTCCCTCCTTGTTGATGCCCTGATTGAAGATGATGTCGAACTCGGCCTCCACAAACGGCGGGGCGACCTTGTTCTTCACGATCTTCACCTTCACATGATGGCCCAGGACGGCTCCGGCAGAATCCTTGATGGCCTCCTTGCGACGGATGTCGATGCGTACGCTGGCGTAAAATTTCAACGCCTTGCCGCCCGGCGTCGTTTCCGGGCTGCCGAACATCACACCGACTTTTTCGCGAAGCTGGTTGGTGAAGATGCACGTCGTCTTCGACTTGCTCAGCAGCGCCGTGAGCTTGCGCAGAGCCTGGCTCATCAGGCGCGCCTGCATGCCCATCGTCGCCATGCCCATCTCGCCTTCGAGCTCAGCCTTCGGAACCAGTGCGGCCACAGAGTCGATCACGATTACATCCAGCGCATTGGACCGCGCAAGGGTCTCGCAGATTGAAAGCGCTTCCTCGCCGCTGTCGGGCTGGGAAACCAGCAGGTCGTCCAGATTCACGCCAAGCTTCTTCGCGTAGCCGGGATCAAGGGCATGCTCCGCGTCGATGAACGCCGCCAACCCGCCAGCCTTCTGGGCGTTGGCAATGATATGCAGCATCAACGTCGTCTTGCCGGACGATTCCGGGCCGTAAATCTCCACCACCCGACCGCGCGGCACGCCGCCGACGCCGAGAGCGAGGTCAATCGCCAGAGAGCCCGTCGGAATCACCTCGATCTTGCGAAGTGCCTGGGCCACACCGAGCCTCATGATGCTGCCATCGCCATAGGCCTTGGTGATGGAGGAAATGGCGGCTTCCAGATCCCGTTCCCGGGCGGCGGACAGCTTCACTGCTTCGGTGGGAGTCTTCTCGGCTTTCTCGGCAACGGCGGTTTTTTCAGCTTTGGGTGGCATAATGTTTATTTTTGAAATCGGTTCCTAGATTTGTCTGGGTTGGTAATAGAGAAGGACAGCGCGTTAGTCAATGGCCGCAACAGCACATCTGAACAGTATTTCATTCTACCGCCTCGATGTCGCTCGTCGATGCCCGGCGAACCCCCGTATCCGCGCAGTAACCGCGCTTGCTCGGCGTCGCCACAAACTCAACCAACGCCCGCGCCGGCTGGCCGATCGCCATCTTTCGCGCCTCTTCCACCGCCGCGCTGAACTTCAGGCCGCTGCGAAACAACAGGTGATACAGCCGCTTCACTTCCGTCCGCTCCGCGCTAGAAATCCCAGCCCGACGAAGCCCCACCGCATTCAAGCCGACGAGCTCGTTCACACGATGGACAATGCAATACGGCGGCAGGTCCATGCTGATCGCCGAACCGCCCTGCATCATCGCGAGCGTTCCAATGCGACAGAACTGATGCACGAGACAATTGCCGGAGATGAACACACGGTCCTGCACCACCACGTGACCACCGAGCGCCGCGCCATTGGCAATGATCACATGGTTGCCCACCACGCTGTTGTGCCCGACATGGCTGTTCGCCATGAGCAGACAGTTCGAGCCGATGACCGTGTCCTCGTCCAGCTTGCTCGAACGATTCACCGTCACGTGCTCGCGAAACACATTGCGCTCCCCAATCCGGACCCGCGTCGGGTCGCCCTTGTATTTCAAGTCCTGCGGCTCATCGCCAATCACGCAGCCCGTATGGAACCGGTTGCCAGCGCCAATCGTAGTGTGTCCCGTCAAATGCACATGCGGCCCGACGACGCACTGCGCGCCAATGCTAACTCCTTCATCAATGATCGCGTATGGCCCCACGGTGACCGTGGAATCCACCTGTGCTTTCGGATGAATGACAGCGGTAGGATGAATCATGAATAGAAATAGCCGAGTTCTCGCAGCGACGCGTATTCCTTCGGCCGCTCAGTGGTCGCACGACCAAGGATGACGTGGTCCACCACGTCAATCTTGAGCAACTGCCCGGCGCGAATCAAATCGCGTGTCACCTTGATGTCCGCGTCCGAAGGGGTCGGATCGCCGCTCGGATGATTGTGAACAATGACGATGGACGCGGCATTGGACGCAATCGCCGCCCGGAACACATCGCGGGGATGAACGAGGATCGTATCCAGCGTCCCTTGCGAGAGCGTCTCCACCTTGATCAAACGCCGCCGCGTATTGAGCAACACCACCTGAAACGTCTCCACCTGCGCGTGCCGGTGGTCTTCGCGCAACAGCTCCGCAATCCGCTCCGGCGTGTCGAGCAACGGCGCCTCGTGCCGCAGCTCCTCCGCCATCTTCCGCGCGAGAGTGAAAGCCGCCTTGAGCGTCACCGCCTTGTCGCGACCCACGCCCTTAATCTTTCGCAGCTCATCGAGCGATGCGCAGGCAAGTCCGCCCAGCGAACCAAACTTCTGGAGCAATTGTTCCGCGATGTGGATGGCCGACATGCCCTTCATTCCCGTGCGCAGAATGATGGCGATCAGCTCAGCGTTGGAAAGCTTCTCCGCGCCATGCGCAGCCAGTCGCTCGCGCGGGCGGTCCTGCGCGGGAAGATCATGGATACGGACATTGGCGGTCATGCGGCGAGGGGTGAGATCGCAAATTTCCCGCCGCAACGCAAGCAAGGAGCTGATTCGATGGTAAACCTCCGCTGAATCCCCGCCAACCACAGCAGCACCAGACCCGCGCCATCCTCACCGAGCTTCCGCGCCAGGCACCACGTAGCTGGCGAACTCGTTCCGCAGATGAGTCGGAATGCGCGCCTTGAACCGCGCCGTCTCGCCGCTGTAATCACGCTCAATGACCTGCGCCATCGCGTGCAGCCGCGCGATGACCGAGGACGCCTCATGCGGAATGCTCAGGTCCATGAACTCACGGGCAGGCCGCAACATGCAGCCCAGCTCGTCCTTCATCTCCGGGATACCCTCGCCGGTCTTCGCAGAAATCCCCACCGAACCCGGGAAGCGCTCCAGATACTTGTTCAACAGCTCGCGGTTATCGAACCGGTCCACCTTGTTGAAGACCATCATCGTCGGCTTGCCCGCCGCGCCGATTTCCTCGAGCACGCTGTTCACCGCGAGAATCTGCGCCTCCGCCTGCGGATGGCTGAGATCCACGACGTGCAACAGCAGCTCCGCCTGCACCACCTCTTCCAGCGTCGCCTTGAATGACTCCACGAGGCGATGCGGCAGCTTGCGGATGAAACCGACCGTGTCCGTCAGCAGCACGTTCTGGTTCGACGGCAATTTCAGGCGGCGCGTCGTCGGATCGAGCGTCGCGAACATCATGTCCTCCGTGAGCGTCGTGGCACCGGTGAGCTGGTTGAGCAAGGTGGATTTGCCCGCGTTCGTGTAGCCGACAATGGAGGCGAGCGGCCAAAGATTTCGCTGACGCCCGACGCGTTGAGTCTGGCGATGCTGGCGAACTTCCAGCAGCTCTTCCTTGATGCGCGCGATGCGGTCCTGCACCCGGCGACGATCGGTTTCGAGCTGCGTTTCACCGTCACCGCGCATGCCGATGCCGCCCTTCTGTCGGGACAAGTGACCCCAGAACCGTGTCAGGCGCGGCAGGAGATGCTGCAACTGCGCGAGCTCAATCTGGAGCTTGCCTTCGCGGGTGCGGGCACGCTGGGCGAAGATGTCGAGAATCAGCGCGGTCCGATCCAGCACCTTGCACTGGAAAATTTCTTCGAGATTGCGGCTCTGGGCGGGCGAAAGATCGTCGTCGAAGATCACCGTGTCCACGTTGTCCTGCTTGCACTGCGCCGCGAATTCATCCGCCTTGCCGCTGCCGATGAACGTGCTGGCCACCGGGGTATCCAGCTTCTGCGTCCCGCTTCCGATGACCTCGCCGCCCGCCGAGGTCGCCAGCTCCTCCAGCTCGGCCATGGAATCTTGCAGGTCCCAAGTAGTGCGGGCCTTGAACTCAAGGCCGACGAGAAATACTCGCTCCGGCGCTTTCCGAAATGTCGTGATTAGTGCTTTCAACGCTTATCTAGGGCGGGGAACCGTAGCACAGGCTCCCGGCCGGAAGAATAGAAAACATCGGAAAACAAAAACGCGAGAGGGCGACTCGCACCCTCTCGCGTCAAAGGTTCTCAGGAGCGTCAAGACTCAGTTCATGCCGCCAGCTTTCTTCAGCCGGAAGAACTGGTAGGGCGAACCCGTGGCGTCGAAGAAGAACGTCTCGGTGACCGGGTCCGGGAAAGGGTTGTCGGTGATATCAGTCCAATTCGCGTCCGCACCGAGCTTGGCCGAGCCCTGCAATGTGAAGCCTTCGCCTTCGAACTGCGGCCAGATCACGACCCGTTGGCTAAACGAATCGATCGTCGCCGTGATGCGAGGGCGGCTGCGATCCGTGGCGGCAAAATTGTCGAAGGTCGCGTCGCCCGCGCCCAGGACACTGGCGCCCAGCGGAAAGACGGCCAGCCCGCTGACGCCATCCGCATAGTTGCCGTCGGAACCGGTCATCTCGACGATGGGATTGTCCAGGTCGGTGAGCTCATAGACACGACCCACAAAACGGTCGCCCTTACCGGTAAACGTCAGGCGGTAGCCACGCCCCGGCGTCAACACGATCGGAACCCGAACCACTCCCGCGATGGCGCGCGTGCCTTCGTTTTGCAGCCGGACCAGATCGAAATAATTCTCACCGGTGATATAGCCGAACAAATAACCCCGGGTAGTCGTGGGACCGGGCGTCCCGATGCGTGCGCACAAGGCCATCGCGTTCGTTTTGCTGGCGTCCCAATCAACCAAGTCCACGGAGACATGAAAGCTGCTGTAAACTTCCGAACGCAGGCTCAGGACCCGGCCCTGACCGAGCGCGGGATTCGGCGTCGGCGAAGACTGCAGACGATACTTGCCATCGGCGACGGTCCAGGTGTTTTGCGGCAGGTCCACACCTTGAACGGCGGCGAGATACATCCGGATGGGATCCAGTCGTAGCCAGCCCGCATCGTCGCCGTCGTTGAAATCATCGGACTGGGCCTGCAGGGCGGCAGGAGCGCCAAGGCACGCCGCCAAGGCAACGGTCGCCGCGAGACGACCGAACGCCGATCGAGCGCGGCACATGTGGATTGGTTTGGTGGGTAACAGAGCAGTGATTCTCTTCATGATTGTTTCCTTCAGATTGCGATAGCCAGCAGACCTAACGGTGATAGTAAATGTCAAATCAGCTGACGGGTTTCGAGAAACTTCATATAAGGTCTCCGTGCAAAAGTCGAGCCCGTAACTTGGCCTCGTGACAGCAAGAACGTCCGATGAAAACCATCACCTCCGCCCTCGCCATCGCCCTGCTCTGCTCCGGCCTCTGCCTGCCGGCGCGCGCCCAGGAACAGCTCGACCCGGCGGAACTGCTGCGCGACGCCGGCGACTGGCTCGCTGAAAACATCGACGACTCCGTCTTTGAATCCCTCGGCGTGGACCAGTTTCGCGTCCGCCAATTCCTCCACGACCTCCACCGCAGCTTCCAGGGCAACTACGTTTATGACCTCGCCGCGCTGCGCGACACCGCCATCCAGCTCCAGCCAATCCTTGAACGCTACGAAGAAACCCAGCCCTACGCCGCATGGTTGAAAGCGCACCTCGTTGACTTCGACGTCTCGCAAAAACTCCGCGACCAAATCAGCGCCACCGTCACCAACAAGCTTCGCCTTCCCCCGCCCTCGCCCCAGCTCCAGCGCACCGTCTGGGTCCGCGCCATCGACACCACCCCAGCCCCGCCCGCCGCCAAATCTCAACTCGTCCGCCTCAAGGAAATCTTCGCCGAAGAGAAAATGCCGCGCGAACTCGTCTGGCTCGCCGAAGTCGAATCCTCCTTCGATCCCCGCGCCCAAAGCCCCGCGGGTGCCGCCGGACTGTTCCAGCTCATGCCCGCCACCGCGCGCAGCCTCGATCTCGATGTCGGCCTGTTCAACGACGAACGCCTGCAACCCGAGAAGAACGGTCGCGCCGCCGCCCGCTATTTGCGCGAGCTGCACCAGCGCTTCGGCGACTGGCGGCTCGCCCTCGCCGCCTACAACTGCGGCCCAACGCGCGTCGCCGATCTCCTGAAGAAGCATCGCGCCAAGACCTACGACGGCATCAGCCCCTATCTCCCGGTCGAGACGCAGATGTATGTGCCCAAAGTGGAAGCCACCCTGCGCAAGCGCGAAGGCGTCAAGCTCACGGAATTGAAACGGAACATCGGGTGAGCTGGCATGAACATCCTGAACGCCACGGACGCGGCGCAAAATGCCACCTGAAACAAAACTGTTTATCGCGCTCCCTCTCCCCTCAACGGGGAGAGGGCCGGGGTGAGGGGTGAGCCCATGCAAGACGCCAAACATGTCGCAGGTTTTGAAGTCAACTCCTGTTTCTATCTGCGGGCATCCGTGTCCATCCGTGGTTGAACCCGCAACGCAGACTCTACTTCACAGCCGGCTTCGCCTTGACCGTGAGCCAGAGTTGGCCGACCGATTCGACGAGCAATTTCGTATAGCCGCCGGGCACGCCGTTATCTTCGCTGGAACTGGAAAGGCCAAACGAGGCGACTCGTTCCTCCCCCGATTCCACATCCGTAATCACGAGACGTAACGGCACCTGCGTCACTTTGGCGTCAGCGGCCACGATCAGCTTCAGTGTGTTGTCGCCGCTCTTCTCCGACACGTCCACCGGTTCGGCGCGCAGCCCATCAGGAAGTCCTTTCAATCGCGCCTTGAGCTTGCGCTCGAAGCCGCGCAGCCGCGTCACCGTGAACTTCACTTCGTTGGTATCACCGGCGGTCACGGTGATGAAGTTCGCGGCCAGGCTCGCCTTGAGGTCCGGCGCGAGGCGTTGCAACGAGAGCCGATAATAATGATTCGTGCCGCCGCTATGCAGCAGGTTGCCCACGACCACGCAGAAGGTCCCGTTCGTCGGTGCCTTCCATTCAAGACGCGGATCGCGCGAGCCGCTGGCGTCGTCGTTGCGGGCGAGTTCCTTGCCGGTCGCGTCGGTGATGCGCAGCAATGCATCGAGCGCGGAGCCGGCGGAGGCAGCATCAACGGACACTTCGATGGACTCGCCTTTCTTCACCTCGAACGCGAAGCAATCCTCGTCCTCTGCCCCGCCGATCAGACCGCGAATGCTCGCGGGCAAAGCCACCGTCATCGCGTTGGTCACCGAGTTGTTCGGCTCCTGTTCCGTGGCGTCTCCCTTGCCGCCGAATACATCTGGACGCTCCGATCCAACGGCGAGATGCAGCCGGTAAACACAGCCATCGCCGCCCGTCAGCCGCACCTCTGCATCGGCGGGATGCTTGAAGCCCATCACCTGCACGACGTAACTGCCATTGGATGGAGCCTGCCAGAGGAGTCGTGGATCGAGCGTGTCGAAATCATGGTTCCATGTTTGTTGCACGCCATCGGGAGTCACGAGACGCAGCAGCGCGTCCATCTTGGAAGCGAGCGTGTAGGCGTCGAGCCGCGCATCGAGCCATTGCCCGGCAGCGAGCGTCACGGCGAAGGAATCCACGTCGCCGGATTTATCAAGCCGACCGTTCACCGTCATCGGCAGCGGAGCGACGGGCTGCGCGTTGGTGAAATGATCGTTCGGCTCGGCTTCGAGAACTTGCGCACCGGCCGCGATGACAAAGATGCGCGGCAGGCTTGCCCCATCGGCATTGAACACCCGAAGCCAGTGCGCGCCGGCCGGAGCATCCGCCTTCGTCTCCACGCGGAACTTGCCCTTGTTCGTTTCGGCGGTGAAGACAACACCCGTGCAACTCAACCAGACTTTCGGTGGCCAGGGTTCAAACTTCCCGGCGATGGTGACGACATTCGTCGAACCACGCGTCAAGCCAGCGGGATAGACGTGTTCGACCGTGGGCGCCTCAGCTCTCACGCCAGTGGCGATCGCCATTCCGAGGATGAAGAGAATCACGCTCCGACCACGCCATCCGCCCATCACGCGAACAGCTCCTTGATCAAGTGCCCGTTGTTCACCAGTTGAACCGGGCGGCCCGTGTTGGTGTGCAGCACCTGCTGCGGGTCGATGCCCATCTTCGTGTAAAGCGACGCCGCGAAATCCTCCGGCGTATGGACATTCTCCGAAGCGTAGTAGCCGCGCGCATCGGTCGCACCCACGACCTGTCCGCGCGGGATTCCGGCGCCAGCCATCAGCACGGACATCGCGCCCGGCCAATGATCGCGCCCGGCGTCTTTGTTCACCTTCGGCGTGCGACCAAACTCGCCGAGCGCGATGACCATCGTGTTGTCGAGCAGCCCGCGTTCATCGAGATCGCTGATCATCGCCGCGAGTCCTTGATCAAACTTCTTCATGAAGTCGCCGCGATACGTCTCGAAGATCTTCGTGTGATTATCCCAGCCACCGTAATAGACCGTCACGAAACTCACTCCCACCTCCACGAGCCGCCTCGCCATCAACATTCGCTGGCCAAGATCGTTGCGCCCGTAGGCATCGCGCACCTTCGCCGACTCGCGCGCGATGTCGAACGCCTGCTGCGCCTGCGGCGAGGCCACGAGGTCGATGCCCTGCTCGTAAAACTTGTCGAACGTCACCGCCGGATCGTCCGCGAGCTTCTCCGTGTGGCGCTGCATCTGGTCGAGCGCCTTGCGCAATGCCTGCCGGTTGTCCGCGCGACCTTCGCTGATGGCCGGCGGCAGGACGACATCGCGCACCTTGAAGCCTTCGCCGTTCGGATTGCCATCGATGACGAACGGCGCGTGCTGGCCGCCGAGGAAATTCGGTCCGCCCGAGCGCGATACCTGAGGCATCGACATATAGGCGGGCATGCCGTGGCGCAGGCCGCGATCGTGCGACACCATCGATCCGAAGGACGGATGAAAGGTCACGAATGCACCACAGGCCACGGGCGTTGGCGTGGGCATGCCGGTCATCATGTAGTGATTGCCGCCGCCGTGATTCGGATCCTTGTGCCAGATCGAGCGGACGATGGTGAGCTTGTCCGCGACCCCGGCAAGCTTCGGCACGCACTCGCTGAACCGAATGCCGGGCACCTTGGTGGGAATGGCCTTGAAGTCTCCGCGAATCTCCGAGGGCGCGTCCGGCTTCGGATCAAACGTCTCGTAGTGGGACGGCCCGCCGTCGAGCCACACGAGAATGCAATTGATATTCTTGCCGCCGACCTTCGGCTGAAGCACGGGAGCCGCCGCGCCCGCGCGCAGCCGCAACAGATCGCTGAAGCCCAGCCCCAGCGTGCCGCCGAGTCCGAGCTGAATGAAGTCCCGGCGAGAGAAGCCGGCGCAGTTTCGGGTGATGCGGTTCATGGGCTTTTGACGGAATGAGATTGTTGATTCATCGAATTGAAAACAAGTGTTTGCGCCATGGCATTCAATGGTTGAAGACAAACTCCGCCGAGTTCAACAGAGCCCAGAAGACATCCTCGGTCGCCGTTTGCCGGGTCGCGTCCTTGGCGGCGAAAGCGGCGGTCGCCGTCTTCAGCTCCGCATCCGTCGGCGGGCGGTTGAACAGAGTGAAATACAGCTCCGTCACGATGTCCTCCGGCGAACGCGTGCTCGCCGCCAGTTTCGCCGCGCGCCCCGTGCTTTGAGTGAGCTTCGTCTGGAGCGCCTTCGAGTTCATCATGTGCAGCGATTGCACGACGCTCGTGCGCAAGTCTCGTTCGCACGGGCAATCGCTGCTGGAGTTCGGACGGCCGAAAGCATCGAGGAAGTGTGACCCAATCTTGTAACTCCACGTTTGCATCGCACGCGCACCGGGGGCCACGCCATTGAATTCTTCCGGCACGCCCGTCACATCCACGACCGCATCCAGCAACGCCTCCGCCGGCAGTCGTCGGCGCAGCGAGCGAGAGAAGTTTTTCGTGTCGGTCAGGTTCCATTCGTTCGGTTCGGAGCTGAGCTGGTAGAGCCGCGACTGGAGGATCCTTCGCACGAGATGCTTCAAGTCGTAGCCGTGCTTGGAGAAGTCTGCGGCCACCGCGTTGAGCAATGGCTCGTTCACCACCGGGTTCGACACTCGGAAATCATCCACCGGATCCACGAACCCGCGACCGAAAAACCCAGCCCACACCCGGTTCACCGCAGCGCGGGCGAAGAAAGGATTCTTCTCCGCCGTCAGCCACTCCACGAGGGCGCGGCGAGGATCAGCCTTCGGGTCGTCGGCAAACGATCCCTCCGGCGGACGCGGCTTCATCACTTCGTCGGTGAGCGGATGTTTCACTGTCCCGCCGGGCGCGAAGTAGAACGTCTCGTTGCCGGCGGAGATCGGCGGCGAGAGTCCCGCGCCCTTGTGCGTAACCGTGCCGAAGAAGGCCGCGAACTGGTAGAAGTCGTCCTGACTCCACTTCTCGTTCGGATGATGATGGCACTTCGCGCACTCCATCCGCACGCCGAGGAA
>CAMCCU010000142.1 GCA_945872975.1 Pedosphaera parvula Ellin514 | reverse complement strand
TGACGAGCGCGCCAGTCTTCTCGGGCATCCAGCCACCGGGGACGCTGGCGGACACTGGTTCGAACGAGGTGATGGTGGCGTCGTTTAATCTCCAACGGTTCTTCGACACGACGGAAGATCCGGCGGTGAGTGACGTGGTATTGACGGCGACGGCGTTTGCCGGGCGTTTGAACAAGGCGTCACTGACGATTCGGAACGTTCTTCGCGGACCGGATATTCTCGGCGTGGTGGAGGTGGAGAATTTGCCGACGCTCCAGGCGCTTGCGAATCGGTTGAACGCGGATTTGGCGGCGAGCGGGAAGAGCAGTCCGCGCTATGTGGCTTTCCTGGTCGAGGGGAATGACATCGGTGGTATTGATGTGGGTTTCCTCGTGAACATCGATCGGGTGGAGGTGGTGGACCTGGTGCAACTGGGGAAGGACGCGACGTATATCAATCCGGAGACGGGGACGCCCAGCTTGTTGAATGATCGTCCGCCGCTGGTGTTGCGCGCACGCGTGCCGAGGCCGGGTTCGACCAACTCGCTGGCGGTCACCGTCGTGTTGAACCATCTGCGTTCCATGAGCGGCATCGATGATCCAGCGGACGGCGGACGGGTCCGCGCCAAGCGCCGGGCGCAGGCTGAATTCGTCGCGCGACTGGCGCAGGAACGGCAGACGCTCACGCCGCCCGAGAACGTGATTCTGCTCGGGGACTTCAACGCGTTCGAGTTCAACGACGGCTACGTGGACGTGATGGGGACGATCAAAGGAACGCCGACGCCCGCGACGGAAGTGACATTGGCCAGCCTGGATCTTGTGAATCCAGATTTGATCAATCTGACCGACTTGCTCCCGCCGCTGGAGCGCTACTCCTACAGCTTTGATGGCAACGTGCAGGCCATCGATCACATGCTGGTGAGCGCTTCACTGCGGGCCCGTGTGACGCGGCATGGCTATGCGCGCAGCAATGTGGATTTCCCCGAGAGCTTCCGCAGTAATTTTAATCGTCCCGAGCGCTTGTCGGATCACGATGCCGCTGTGGCGTGGTTCGCGCTGACGATTCAGCCGCGGCTGGAATCCATTTTCGTCGAGGGCGTCAACGTGATGTTGAGGAGCGTGGCGGAACCGCTTCAGTCGGTGGGCGTCGAAGCCTCGGATGATCTCGTGAATTGGGTGGAGGTCGGAACGATGACCACCGACGCGCTCGGCACCGGTGTGTTCGTGACGCCGCTCAATGCGTCGTCCGGGAAGAGGTTCTATCGGCTCGCTGCGCCGTGATGGCTTGGCGGTGGCGTTCGCTGGTCACTCCAACTGCGCGACGCGGTAGAAGGATTGATCGACGCCAGGCGTCGCCGATCCTGACCAGCGGGATGTCGCGCCGCTGGCGGTGATGATGTCGCTGATGGAGAACCACTCTGTGTTATCCAGCGCGTTCTTGCGTTCGATCCGGTAGCGCTTGCCGGCGGTGGATTTCCAGGACGCACGGAGGGTTTCACCATCGATGGTAAAGGTGGCGAAACGGACGGGTTCCGGTGCGGCTCCCTTGATGATGGTGAAGTAGTCGTCGATCTCGCCGGTTTCACGGATGAACTTCGCGTCCAGGCGCTGGCCGTTCACATCGATGACCATGGAGCCGAGCTTGCTCATGCCGATGAACATCGCCGGGTGGTTCAGGCCGTAGTGATTCCACGCCCAGCCGGAGCTGCCCACGACGGCATAGACAGCTCCGTGTCGCGCGCCCGGGCCGGTGCCGGATTTGAGATACGCGCCGGTGTCGTTGGTGCGGCCGCTCCCAGAATCTTTCGCCATGGTCGGTGTCCAGGTGGAACTGTAACCGTAATGTCCGTCGATGAGCACCGAGCGTTCATAGACGTGGCTGTGCCCGCAGAGCACGAGGTCCACACCGTAGGATTCGATGAGCGGCACGACGTTCTGCCGCATCTTGATCAAGCCAGAGCGAACGTCGGAATCGTGCGAGCCTTTCGAGTAAGGCGGCGAATGCCAGAAGACGATCAGCCAGTCCTTGGCGTTGGCGGCGAGGTCCGCCTGAAGCCAGGTGAGCTGTGGACTGGCTGGCTCGCGGCTGGAGATTTCGGAGTCGAGACAGACGAAGTGAATGTTGCCGTAGTCAAAGGAGTAATAGCGCTCGTTGCCTGATGGAACACCGCCCGCCTCGCCCCGTGTGGGCAGGGAAAAGATGTCGAGATACGCTGGAGCGTCGCCGTCACCGAACACATCCACTTCGTGGTTTCCGATGGCGGGCCAGATGACGGATTGCCGGGTGACCTCGGGATAGATGTTGAAGAAATTCGACGTGTAATCGCCATCATTACCGTCGTTGTAAGCGTTGTCGCCGAGCAGCAGCCAGACATCGGCGTAACGCCCGGCAGCGTGCGCGTAATAAGCGTCGCGCACAGCGCGCTGGCCTTCGACGATCAAACCGAGGCCGTTGTAGTCGGGTTGATTGAAGGACGTTCCCGCGTCGCCGAGAACCCAGATGCGCGTGGGCTTGGCTTCGGTGGGAGCGGTGAGGAAGTAGTGATTGGTGCTGCTGGCGAGGTCGGCGTTGGCCGTGCCGACCCTATAGTAGTAACGAGTGTTCGGCGCGAGGTTCGTCAGCGTGACCACGTGATCAGTGACATTGGCAGCATCGATTATCTGCCACGATGGCGCTTGTGGCTGGAGTCCGAACCGCACACGGCTGGTGGTCGGGGAATCCGTGCGCCAGCGAATGATGATGTTGGTACTGGTGCCAAGTTGCAGGTAGGGGCCGCGCGTGACGGTTGGCTGGGTGACCGCAGCGTTTCCGCGCTCTGCGGTCGCCGCGAAGAACGCAATGACGCTCAGCGCGCACCAGTTCAAGCTCCGCAGGAGCTTTCGCAAAGGTTGACCAGCGGCACGGGAACGAGTCCTCAGTTGCATGACGTATCCATCGGTTGTGCGTGGTGAACCTCAAGAGATGCGCGACGTCAACCCCACGCGGTTGATGGCCGCACGAATCAATTCGCTGCTTCGACGACGCGCAGGAAAGCCCGGCCGTTCTGTGCGTTGGCGATGCCTTCCCACATCGTCGTGGCGCCGGTTGCCTGAACGTCCTCGCTGATGGGCGTCCATTGCGGTGCTTCCAAAGTGCCGGACATCTCCACGCGATAAGCCCGGCCTGCGCGAGACTTCCAATGGATGATCGCGTAGCCCTCCGCTGTTTGAAACTTCACGACATGCAACGGTTCGGGTGACGCGCCTTTGACAATGGTGAAGTGGTCGTCGATGACGCCGGTCTCGCGCAGGAACTTCGCGTCCAGTCGATGGTCTTGGATATCCAGCACGAGCGATCCCATGCGCAGCAGCGCGGTGTGCATGATGGGATGGTATCCCGTCTGGAAGGTCGCCCAGCCGGAACTTCCGGCGACGACATAGACGGTTCCCTGGTTGGGATTGGGGCCGGTGCCTTCCTTAAGGTAGGGGCCGGTGTCACCGGGTTGGCCGCTGCCGGAATCCTTGATCATCGACGGCGTCAAGCTGTCGGAGAAACCAAAGTGTCCGTCCATCAGGAAGGAGCGTTCGTAGTTATGGCTGTGGCCACACAGGACGAGATCGACGCCGTAGCTTTCGATGATGGGCACGATGTTCTGCCGCATTTGCACCAAGCTGCCGCCGGTGTCAAAGATGCTGTCCGAGTCGTGCGAACCCTTTGTGTAGGGCGGGCTGTGCCACATCGCGATGGTCCAGTCATTCGTGTTCGCGGCCAGATCTTCCTCCAGCCAGACGAGCATCGGGCTGCCGGGAGTGCGGGCGGATTCCTCGGAATCAAGACAGACGATGTGGATGTTTCCGTAGTTGAACGAATAGTAGTGCTCGGTGCCGGAAGGCTCGCCGCCCGCCTCGCCTGCCTTGGGCAGGGTGAAGTTGTTGAAGTAAGCGTGCTCGCCGTTCTCCTCGGACGAATACGTCTCGTGGTTCCCCATCGTGCTCCAGAGCGGCGTCTGGTGGAGCAATTCCGGATACATATCGAAGACTGCCGTCTGGTACTCCTCGTCCGTGCCGCTGTAGTACGCGTTGTCCCCCAGCATCAGCCAGGCGTCCGTGTAGCGGTTGCCGGTGAACTTGAGGTACTCCGTGTAAACAGCCTTCGCTCCTGGCAGGGCGCTACCCGAATCTCCGATCACCCAGATCCGCGTCGGGCGTTTCACGGCCGGGCCGGTGTAGAAGAAATGGTCTGGACCTTCGGAGAGGACATCGGTCTCGCTTTCGATCTGATATTGGTAACCGGTGTCGGCTGTCAGATTGTTCAGCGTGATGGAGTGCTCCGTCTTCAAGTCGGGATCGCCGACCTCCCAGATTCCAGTTCGCGGTCCGGCGGAGAACCGCACCACGCTGGCCACCGGCGCATCCGTCCGCCAGCGGACCGTGATGGTCGAGGGGGTGAGGTTTTGGAGATACGGCCCGCGAACGACGTTGGCGAACGATGGCTCCTCGGCTGCAGCGCTGACCGCCAGCATTCCGCAAAGAGCGAACGGCAGGTGACCAAGATCGGTTCCGCCCCTCTTTGCCTTCAAAAAAATGTCCATAGGTGAATCTTCAGCTCACTTGCGTTTGGGAATGACGAGTGAAAGAAAGCACGCCGTGCAGGATTGGGCAAGCGGGCCATGTAAGAAATTTCCGGCGTTCGATTCCTACCGCGTGTTTTTGCAATTCAAGCCTGTTCCTCGTCTTCTGTTTCTGCTCTGGTGAGTGAAATCATACGTGAATGGCTCTGGGTGGATTCCCACGACCTGCCAAATAAGTTGGCTGGTCCGGGAAGACTGCCGAAGAAAATGAGTATGTTGTTTAGATGTTCATCGTTAGCTCATGTCGTGAAATGCGGCTATCCGCCGTTCACCGCCCATTCCCACGTCCGGTCCTGTCACGCCCGCCTCTCAATCAGCCTTTAACCAAAAATCTTCTGGAACCAACCATGAAAACTCCTGAACGGATCCAAGCTGGCCATTCGCCGGTCAATAAGCGTGCGGCATTTTCGATCGCCTCAATCGTTGTCGCGCTGTTGACGGCTTGCGCCGTGTTCCCGGGGCGGGCGGATGTCCTGAGTCTTGATGGCGTCGGGGATTACGTGACGTTCCCCGCCACCGGCATTCCCAGCGGCAACGGCAGTTTCACGATTGAAGTCTGGATCAATCCGGTCTCGATTCCCACGGGCGGTGAGAACGGCGGTCAGATGACGTTCTGGGGCAATGAGGCGGCCAACCAGGCCAATGGCTTTCGCCTGCGCGGCACCACGGGAGTGCGTCATTTCTTCTGGGGGAATGACCATGACGAGAATCTCACGAGCGACATCCTGCCCGACACCTCCGGGCCAAGCTCGAACGGCTGGCATCACTTCGCCATCACCTTCAATGGCTCGCAGACGCGCTGGTATTGGAACGGAGTTGCCATCGGCAATCCGCGCACTTCGGTGGGCGTGGGCGTCGTTGCGGCGAATCACCGCATCGGCGCGCGCCTGAATGCGGAGTTCTTCCACGGTTCGATGGACGAAGTGCGCATCTGGAACGTCGCTCGCAGCGCTGCCGACATCGCGACAAATTTTCGGCAGGAACTGAATGGCGACGAGCCAGGGCTGGTGGCGTATTGGAACTTTGAGGGCAACCTGGTGGACCGCGCTGGCGGCAATAACAACGGCACTCCGGTCGGCAATGCCGTGACTCTCAGCGGCGCCAATGCTCCGGTCCAGCCGATTGGGCCGCGTGTCTTCTCGTTCACCGCGAGCACGAACCAGATTTACGTCGGTCAATCCGCCACGCTCTCCTGGGCGGTTTCCAATGCGACATCAGTCGTCATCGACAACGGCATCGGCTCCGTCGTCGCGACGAGCAGCGTGCCGGTGAACCCGCTCGTGACGACGACTTATACTCTCACCGCCTCGAATGCGGTGGGCAGCCGTGCGGTCCCAGTGACTGTTCAAGTGGATGCCGGCATTCCGGTGGCGAACAGCCAGTCCGTCACGACGTTGGTGAACAACGCGCGCAGCATCGTGCTCACGGGTTCGGATCCAAACGGCGGCACCCTCAATTACGCCGTGGTCAACCAGCCGCAGCACGGCAGCCTCAGCGGCGCGGTGCCGAATGTCACTTACACGCCGGCGAACGACTTCTTCGGCAACGATTCGTTCACCTTCAAAGTCAATGATGGTGCGAATGATTCCCCGGCGGCGACGGTGTTGGTGCGGGTGAACCCGCTGCCGACCGCGCCCTCGGCGATTGTGCTCAGCACGACGAATATCAGCGAGAAATCCGGACCGGGTGCCTTCGTTGCGGGCCTTTCGTCCATCGATGTGAATCTCGATGAGACGCACACCTACACGCTCGTCTCAGGCTTCGGGAACAACGCGTTCTTCGCCATCGCCGGCAACCAACTGCGGACTGCGCCAGGTTATCTCAGCGGCCTCGGCGCGACGTTCAGCCTTCGCATCAAGGACACCGACAGCGCGGGTCTCTCCGTCGAGCAGACGTTCACGCTGCGTGTCATCGAGACGCTGCAGGGCGTGGTCATCAACGAGATTCACTACAACGGGCTGGACAACACCATCCGCGACGAGTTCATCGAACTGCACAACGCGACCGCCAGCGCGGTGGATCTGTCGTTGTGGAAATTGCGCGGCGGCATCGACGTCTCCTTCCCGAACGGCACTTCGATTCCCGCCGGCGGCTTCCTCGTCGTGGCGCAAGATCCGGCGACGCTGCTCTCGCGTTACGGCGTCACGGCGTCTGGTCCGTGGCTTGGGGCGCTGGATAGCGAAGGCGAACGCGTCACGCTGCGCGATCCATCGGACAGCGTCGTGGATGATGTGGATTTCCGCTCTGAGTTCCCGTGGCCGATTGCCGCGAATGGTGACGGGCCGTCCATGCAGCTGGTGAATCCATCGCTCGACAACGACCTCGGCAGCTCGTGGCGCGCTGGTGTGGTCACGCCCGGCGCGACGAACTCCGTCTTCGCCGCCAACGCCGCGCCGAACATCCGGCAGGTGAACCATTCTCCTAACCAGCCGCGTTCCACCAATCAGGTGGTCATCACGGCGAAGGTGACCGATCCCGAAGGCGTGAGTTCGGTGATGCTGAGTTACCAACTCGTCGCCCCGGGCTCTTACATTCCCGCGACCCTGCCGCTGACTTTCGCCCAGTTGAACAACCTGAATACAGTGCCGATGACCAACGCGCCCAATCCCGCTTTCGAGGCGGCGACGAACTGGACGACCGTCACGATGACTGACGATGGGTTGAACGGTGACGAAGTGGCGGGCGACTCCATCTACACCGTTGTCCTTCCGCCCCGTGCCCACCGGACGCTCGTGCGCTACCGCATCACGGCGACGGACTTGCCCGGCGCTTCACGGCGCGCGCCGTTCGAGGATGATCCGTCGCTGAACTTCGCCTGTTTCGTTTACGACGGCGTGCCTGCCTACCTAGGCTTTTCGAGTGCGGCTTTGGAGACGCTGCCCGTTTACACGCTGATTACGCGCGCGGCGGATCTCGATCAATGCACCGCCTGGTTCAGCTCCGCCAACCAGATCACGACCCAGACGATTAACGGCCAAAAGAACGAAGGCCGGTTCCTCTTCAACTGGGAAGGCGCGATGGTTTACGACGGCACCGTGTATGATCACATCACCTACCGTTTGCGCGGCGCGAATGGACGCTACCATCCCGGCAAGCGCAGCATCCGCTACAAGTTCAACGAGGGGAAATATCTCAATGCGAAAGACCAGGGCGGAAAACAATTCCCAACCAAGTGGCGCGAGCTGACCACCGGCAAAGGCCAGAGCAACCGGGGCTCCGAGACCTTCGCGTTGCAGGAGGTCGTGAATTATTTCCTGTGGAACAAGGTCGGCGTGCCGGCACCGTCCACCTTCCACTTTCATTTCCGTGTCATCCGTGGCGCGAGCGAGGCGGGTGCCGACCAATACTCCGGCGATTTCTGGGGCCTGAGCTGGGCGCAGGAGAAATACGACGTGGACTTCCTCGACTCGCACAACCTGCCCAAGGGCAATCTTTACAAGCTCATCGACAACCTTTCCGCCAGCGTGGACGAGCAGCGCTATCAGGGACCTTCTGCGGTGACGAACGCGGCCGATCTCTTCAACATCGAGAACAACCTGACCGGATTGCAGAGCGCGAACTGGCTGCTGGCTCACGCCAACTACACGAACTGGTATCGTTACTTCACCGTCGCCGAGGCCATCCGCCACTACGACACCTGGCCGGACGCGAACAAGAACGGTGCCTATTACTTCGAGCCGATCTATGGCGCGTCGAACGGCTTTTTCGGGCGCATGATGCAGTTGCCCTACGACAGCACGGATACTTGGGGCCCGACGTGGAACAGCGGTCAGGACATCCTGCACAACGGCATCTTCAACGATGCCGGCATATCTGGCGGTGACGCCGGCGAGAACCTCGAAATGCAAAAGGAATTCCGCAACGTCGTGCGTGAGACGCGCGACCTGCTTTTCCAGCCCGACCAAATCATGCCGCTGATTGATGCCTTTGCCGGACGGCTGCTCAACGTGGCGGCAGCAGACCACGCCCGCTGGTCCAACGCACCTGCGCCGGCGGCTTACAAGTCGCTCCTCATTCCGAACAGCCCGGGTGTGCTCGGTGGTCTCCCCGCCGTGATGCAGGACATGAAGACCTTCATGTTCGTGGGCGGCAACGCGGCGTGGTGGATTGACCGTAACAGCGTCGGTGCCGGTGGATGGATCACGCGCCTCGACGCCGTTTCGCTCGACACCAATATTCCCGCGCGGCCGACGCTCACTTACTCTGGCCCGCCCGGTTTCCCCGCCGACGGAATACTGTTCCAATCGTCCGCCTTCACCGATCCTCAGGGAGCGGGAACCTTCGCGTCGATGCAATGGCGCATCGCGGAGATTACGCCGACCAACACGCCGGTGTTGGGTGCGGAGAAGCTCAAGCTCGAATACGACGCCGCGTGGGATTCGGGCGAGCTCGCTTCGTTTAACAACCAGCTTCAGTTCCCGGCGCAGTTCATTGAGCCGGGCAAGACGTATCGCGCTCGCGTCCGTCACAAGGACAACACCGGGCGTTGGAGCCGGTGGTCGGACTACTTCCAGTTTGTCCCGACGCCGCCGGAGACCGTGGTCGAGCTGCGCGGGAACCTGGTCTTCTCCGAGATCATGTTCAATCCGCCGACGCTCGGCGCGGTGGATGGCGATGGGTTTGAGTTCGTTGAGCTGAAGAACATCGGGACGAACACGCTCACGCTCGGCGGCCTGTTCTTTTCGGCTGGCATCAACTTCACTTTCCCGAATGGCACCACGCTCGCGCCGGGTGCGACGTTCCTGCTGGGCCGGAACGCGGCCGCCTTGCAGCTCAAGTATCCGGGCGTTGTCGTGAACGGCATTTACTCGGGCAAGCTGGACAATGACGGCGAGACGCTGACCATCCGCCATCCGCAAGGCTTCGACGTGCTCTCGCTGGCTTACGCCGATGTTGCGCCGTGGCCGCTCACGACGGATGGCTTCGGCTACTCGCTCGTGCTGGTGGATGCCGCGGCGGAACTCTATCGCGCGAGCACGCAAGCCGGTGGTTCGCCGGGCGCGAACGATCCGGCGTCCACGATTCCTGCCGTCGTCATCAACGAAGTGCTGACCAGCTCCACGCTGCCGGATGTGGACGCGATCGAGCTCCGCAATCCCACGGCGTCGCCAGTGGACGTCAGCGGCTGGTATCTCACCGATGACGACAAGTTCCCGTGGAAGTATCGCTTCCCGATCGGTTCCGTGATTCCTGCCGGCGGCTTCCTGGTGGTCGATGAAGCGCAGTTCAATCCCACGCCGGGCATCGGTGCGAGCTTCGCGCTCAGCTCGCTGGGCGATGACGTGTATCTGTTCTCCGGCAATGCGAACTCGGAGCTCACGGGCTACACGCACGGCTTTCAGTTCGGCGGTGGACAGACCGGCGTTTCCTTCGGACGTTATGTGAACAGCGCGGGCGATGAGCAGTTCCCGGCGCTCAGCTCGCGTTCCATTGGCGGGCCGAACCACCTTCCACGAGTCGGTTCGGTGATCATCACCGAAATCCATTACAACCCACTGCCGGGGGACGCTGAATTCATCGAGATAATGAACACCGGCCTGGTTGTCGGCACCGGCACCGTCCCGCTCTATGATCCGGCGTTCCCGACGAATCGCTGGAGCGTGAATGGTTTCGGCTACACCTTCCCCGTCGGCGCATCGCTTGCGCTTGGCCAACGGCTGCTTGTCGTCGCTGGTGACCCGGACCTCTTCCGGACAAAACATAACGTGCCGGAATCCGTGGCGATCTTCGGCCCGGCGACCGGCAGCCTGCAAGACAATGGCGAGCGAATCGAGCTGCTCGCGCCCGATGCGCCGACCACGAACGGCACGCCGTTCTATGCCGTGGATACCATTCGCTACAACGACCGTCTCCCGTGGTCACCAGCAGCCGACGGCGCAGGGGCTTCTCTTCATCGTCGCCTTCCAAATGCCTACGGAAATGAGCCGACGAACTGGACGGCGGCGGTTCCCACGCCGGGCTTCTTGCTGCCCGTTGGTGTTAGTCCGTCCATCACCGGTCAGCCCGTGGATCGTTCGGCCATCGCGGGTCAGGTCGGCACGCTGGCAGTGACGGCGGCTGGTCCCGGGCCGTTGTTTTATCAATGGCGCTTTGGCAACGATCGACTCGCGGGCGCCACGAACAGCGTGTTGATTCTCCCGTCGGTGCAGCTCAGCCAGGTGGGCGCCTACAGCGTGGATGTGTTCAATGCGTTCGGCGTCGTCACGAGCGCGAAGGCGAATCTGGCCGTGCTGATTCCAGCGCTGTTCACGCAACATCCGCAGAGCCTCACCGTGCGTCCCGGCACGAACATCGTCCTCACTGCCGCGGCCTCCAGCCGCACGCCGTTCACCTTCCAATGGCGTTTCAATGGCACGCCCATTCCGGGAGCGACGGGCACG
>CAMCCU010000141.1 GCA_945872975.1 Pedosphaera parvula Ellin514 | reverse complement strand
CTGGCCTCGCTTGCGGCGAACCTCGACTGGACGTGCGGCATTCGCTTCCTGACCCGCGAAGAGTTTGATCCGGAGAAGCCGGAGTTCGCGACGCAGTTCGGCCTCACGCCGGACGAAGCCACGAAAGTCATCGTCCTGCTGCGACAGGCGAAGGTGAAGCTGGAGACGGCTCATTTTCACCTGCGAACCAACGTCGCTTCGGTGGACATTTACGAACGCGCGCTGAAGGAAGTCGCCGCGACGTGCGGCGCGTCGGGGTTCAGCCCGAGGTTCATTGATTTCGGCGGCGGCTTCCCTCCGCCCCACGTCCATACGCGTGGCGGCAAGCCACTGAACGCACAGTTTAACTGGGCGGAGATGGCCCGCGTCTACGGGGACGCGTTGAAGCTGTTTCCCGACGCGAAAGAGATCTGGCTCGAGAACGGGCGCTCGATGAGCGCTCGGTCCGGCGTGCTGGTGGTTTCGATTCTCGACATCAAAGAGCGGGGCAACGTGCGCGCATTGATTTGCGACAGCGGGCGCACCATGAACGCACTCGTCTCGAACTGGGAGATGCACGAGATCTTCACAATGCCGGAAAGGAGCGGCGACACGGTGCTCTCCACGGTTCACGGGCCAACGTGCATGGCGTTCGATCAGCTCGCGCGCTGTCCCCTGCCCCGCAGTCTTGGAGTCGGCGATTGGATCATCTGGATGGAAGCTGGCGCGTATCATCTGCCGTGGGAAACGCGCTTCTCCCACGGCCTCACCAAAGTGCTATGGCACGATGGAACTCAAGTGACCGAGGTGCGTGCTCGTGAATCCTTCGAAGACTGGTGGCGACTCTGGCTTTGATCCGGCGCGAAGTCGCTTGCTCCGCTACAATCCCTTGAAGTAGTTTCTGCTCACTTATGGATAGCGATCTTCCGCCATCGAATCCGGCGTCATCATCTCCGGCGACGCCCCCACCGCCGCCGTTGCCGCCGCCTCCTATTGTCAATCAGGTCACGCCGACCGTGCTCCTGACACAGCCCAGGAAGACCGGACGCGGCTGGATGATTACCGCCATCGTGCTCGCGGTGATCCTGGTTTTCACGATCGGCTCGCGGATGGTCGGCTCGCTGTTTGAAGCCGTCGCCAGTGCCGAGGGAATCGGCGGAGCGCCACACCTTCAGGAAGTGACGCTGGAGCACCACCAGTCGTCCGACAAGATCGCCGTCATCCCGGTGGAAGGGATCATTACCGGATCAAGTCGCGACGGGAGCGGCTACAGCATGGTGGAATTGATCGAAGACCAGCTCAAGCTCGCCGCCAAGGATGAACAAGTGAAGGCTGTGTTGTTGAAGGTCAATTCGCCGGGCGGTGAAGTGCTCGCGTCCGATGACATCTACAATGCGATCATCAAGTTCCAGAACGAGCACAACAAGCCGGTCGTCGCCAGCATGGGCAGCCTCGCGGCTTCCGGCGGCTACTACGTCTCGGCGCCGTGCCGCTGGATCGTCGCGAACGAACTGACCATCACGGGGAGCATTGGCGTCATCATGCACACCTACAACTATCGCGGGCTGATGAACAAGGTCGGCATGCGCCCGATGGTTTACAAGAGCGGCAAGTTCAAGGACATGCTCAGCGGTGAAAAGGATTTGGAGAACGCGACCCCGACGCAAAAAGCCGAGATCGAGGAGGAGGACGCGATGGTGAACAAGATGGTCAACGAAACGTTCGAGAAGTTTAAGAGCGTGATCGCGGAGGGGCGCAAGCTTTCCAATACGCGCAATGAGAATGCTGGCGAGAAGGGTCGCGAGTTGAACACCAAATGGACATCACTAGCGGACGGACGAATCCTGTCGGGCAAGGAAGCGCTGGAAAACGGTTTCGTGGATGAAGTCGGGAACTGGCGCAAGGCCGTTCAGCGAACGGAAAAGCTCGCGGGAATCAAGGGTGCCGACCTCATCACCTATCAGGTGCCGTTCAACCTCGGCAGCCTCTTCAGCCTGTTCGGCCAGTCGCAAACCAAGAGCATCAAGCTTGATCTCGGCATTGACCTTCCGAAGCTCGGTGCCGGACTTTACTACCTCGCTCCAGCTCTCGCCCAGTAACGTGAACAGCGTCACCGTCATTGCGCACCCATTGGTGCAGCATAATCTCACGAAGCTGCGCGATGCCCGCACGGACCCGGAGGCGTTCCGTCGCGGCCTGGCTGAAGTCGCAAGCCTGATGGTTTACGAAGCCACGCGATCATTTCAGACGAAGTCCGTCGCGGTCACGACGCCGCTGACGAAGACGCGCGGCGCGCAGCTCAAGCACGAGGTGATTCTCGTTCCCATCCTGCGCGCCGGCTTGGGAATGCTTTCTTCCATCCTCCAACTCATCCCCCACGCGCGCGTCGGCTTCGTGGGATTGAAGCGCAGCGAGAAAACATTGAAGGCGAGCGTGTATCATAAAAGCTTGCCAGCGGATCTCAGCTCGTTTGAAATCATCCTCATCGATCCCATGCTGGCCACCGGGGGCAGCGCTGTGGCCGCGTTGAAGTTGCTGGAGGAACGTGGCGGGCAACGCGTCCGCCTGGTCAGCCTGGTGGCGGCGCCGGAAGGCATCGCCCGTGTCCATGAGCATGCGCCGCAGTTGCCAATCTTCACGGCCGCGATCGACGAGAAGCTGAATGCGCAGGGCTACATCGTTCCGGGTTTGGGCGATGCCGGCGACCGGCTGTTCGGGGTTTAGCAGAATCATCGGTGGCCGTGTCCAGACAACCTCTTCCTCAGATGAAGCGTGAGAATCTATTGATCGTGGCCGACAGCGAACGCTGCGCCGACATGCTTTATGCGGTCGGCATGTTCGTGCCGGACCCGTTCATTTACCTCCGCGTCAAAGGCCAGTCGCACATTGTCGTCAGCGACCTGGAAATCGACCGCGCGCGCCGTGAGGCCCCACATTGCCGCGTCGTCTCGTTGAGCCAGCTTCAGCGCAAGCTGCGCGAAACCGGCACCAAGAAGATCGGGCCTGCGCAAATCATCCGGCTCCTGTGCCGCGATAAAGGCGTCAACAAAGCCGCCGTGCCGCACGCCTTCCCGCTGGGCCTCGCCACCGAACTGCTCGACCACAAGATCAAGGTCAAGCCCATCGCAGGACAGTGCTTTCCGGAACGCGCGATCAAGTCCGCCGCAGAAGTGAAGAAGATCAGTGCGGCCTTGATGATGGCTGAAGTGGGTCTCGCCGAAGGCATCCAGGCGCTGAAGTCGTCAAAGATTGATCGCAAACATCGCCTCATCTATCGCCACAACCCGCTCACATCAGAGAAGCTCCGCTCGATCATCGACACCGCGATCATCCAGTCCGGCGGGCTTCCGGCGAACACCATCGTCGCCGGCGGACGACAGGGCTGCGATCCGCACGAGCGCGGGTTCGGTCCGCTCCGTGCGAACGAACCGATCATCCTGGATGTCTTCCCGCGATCACAAAAGACGGGTTACTTCGGCGACATCACGCGCACCGTCGTCCGGGGACGCGCCACAGAAGCCATCCGCAAGCTTTATCAAACGATCGAACACGCCCAGGAAATCGGACTCAAGGAAGTGACACACGGCGCTTCCGCACGCGGGGTTCACTTGAAGATTCGGGAGTTCTTCGATCGCGAGGGCTACAAGACCGCCAAGGCGAATGGTCGCATGCAGGGCTTCTTCCACGGCACCGGTCACGGCGTCGGACTGGAGATTCACGAAGCTCCCAGCATGGGCCCGAACTCCAACGACACCTTGGCGGCGAACCACGTGGTCACGATGGAGCCCGGCCTTTACTACTGGGACCTCGGCGGCGGCGTGCGTCTCGAAGACATGGCCCTGGTCACCAAGAATGGTATCCGCAATCTCACGAAGTTCGAAAAGGTGCTGGAGGTTTAGACCCCGGACGACGCAAGCATCCGTTACGGAATAGCCGAAGTTTGAACGACAACTCGCCACCGCTTCCGTTCGCCTCAGAAATGTTTCGTTCCCTTCCGCAGAGGCTTCCGGTAAGAAATCTCTCGATGAATCCCCAACCCGTCCTTTCGACCACTCGTCAGCCAAACGCCGACGCCGTGATTCATTGTTAGTCTTCCCCCCCCGTGGCTCAGTCACTCCTCCAACTCCGCGCGGTCGAGAAATCCTTCGTCGGCACACGAGCTCTCAAGCCGCTCAATCTCTCCCTGGTCCAGGGCGAAGTCCTCGGGCTCATCGGCGAGAACGGCGCCGGAAAGTCCACGCTCATCAAGCTCCTCAGCGGCGTGCATTCCCCGGACGCCGGGACAATCGAGTGGCAGGGACGCTCGGTTCACTTTTCATCACCACATGACGCGATCAACGCCGGCATCGCGACGATTCATCAGGAGCTGGCCTATTGCGGTCACCTGACCGTTGCCGAGAACCTGCTCCTCGGCGAGCCGTGGCCGCGTCATCGCTGGGGCGGTGTGGACTGGACCCTCCTGCACGCTCGGGCCGCCACGCAACTTGCGCGATGCCACCTGGAGATTCCCACGACGCGAACGTTCAGCGATCTGACGGCTGCGCAGAAGCAGGAAGTCGCCATCGCCCGGGCCCTCAACCGCGACGCCAGACTGCTCATCCTCGACGAGCCCACCGCCAGCTTGAGCGCGCCGGAAGTCGAACGGCTCTTCGCGCATCTCAACCGGCTTCGCACACAAGGCGTCGCCATCCTCTACGTCTCGCATCGGCTCGACGAGATATTGAACCTGACGAATCGCGTAGCCGTGTTGCGCGATGGAAAACTGGTCGCCAGCTATCCGACCCACGAAGCCACTGTAAGCCGGATGGTGAAAGACATGGTTGGCCGCCCGCTAGAACAGGTTTATCCGCGTAGCCGCTCCTACAGGAAGGCCGCGCCGCTGCTTGAACTTGAAGGAGCAACGCGTGAAGGAATGTTTGAGAACATTTCCTTCCAGCTTCACGCCGGCGAGATTCTCGGACTCGCCGGACTCGTCGGGGCTGGACGCTCGGAACTCGCTCGCGCCATCTACGGTCTGTATCCGTGCGATACCGGCACGATGCGGCTGAAAGGAAATCCATGGTCCCCGCGCAGCCCGGACGAATCGCTGGACGCGGGAATGGTTTATCTTCCCGAGGAACGCAAACGCCAGAGCCTCGTGCTCGATCATTCCGTGAGAGACGCCATCAGCATCGGGTTCTCCGATCTCTTTACGCGCTGGGGAATGATCCGTGCGCAGGAGGAACAATCCGCCATCACCAACGCCATGCGGACCTACGACGTCCGGGCAAAGACGGTGACTCAACCCATCGGCACGCTCAGCGGCGGGAACCAGCAGAAGGCCATCCTCGCGCGATGGCTGGAACGAAAGCCCGATATCATCCTCCTCGACGAACCGACGCGCGGCGTGGATGTCGGCGCGAAGGCGGAGATACATCAGCTCATCGACAAGCTGGCCGGCAGCGGTCGCGCCGTCCTGCTCATCTCCAGCGATCTTCCGGAAGTCCTCAGCATGAGCGACCGCATCCTCGTGATGCATCACGGCTCGATCGCCGCTGAACTTCACGGCGACGCCATGACCCAGGAGAACGTGATGCTCGCGGCGTCGGGCCTTCACCACGCAAACCGATGACGCACGGCCGGCTCTCACCCTTTCTGCGCCAGCGACTGCTGGTCCTGCTCGCCGGGAACCTCGTCTTGCTCATCGCCATCGCCTTCACGATGAAGCAGGGCGGATCATTCACCGACGTTCTCACGCGCTGCGGCCCCAATGTCGCCCCGGTTATCCTGGCCGGACTCGGCATGACCGGCATCATCTGCACCGGTGCCATCGATCTTTCGATCGCCTCCATCATCGTCGTTGCGGGAACCGTGTTCGGCGTTCTGGTCGATCGCCAATGGCCTCCCCTGCCCTGCTTCGCCGCCTGCGTCGCGACGGCGTGGAGCCTCTCCGCCTGCAATGGACTGCTCATCCGAAACCTGAAGATGCCGGCGATCATCATCACGCTGGCCGGCCTCGCGCTGTATCGCGGCCTCGCGCTGATCCTTGCCGACCTCGCCATTCCGAACTTCGGCGGCAGCCTCAATATCCAGCACGAGAGCTACCACGCGCCCGGCAAACAATTCGCCAGCGCAATCCTTCTCGCGACCCTCGTCGGAGCCTTCGTTTGGGAATGGTTCGCCAGCACCCCGCGTCGCTGGCTGGCCTTGGGCAGCTCAGAGGAAGCGTGTCGTCTCGCTGGACTCGACCCCCGTTCCATTCGCCAGAGCGCGTTTGTCGTTGGCGGACTTTTCCTCGGCATCGCAGCGCTCATCTACGTCACCCAGATCCAGTTCATCGAGCCCGCGCGACTTGCACTCGGCTTCGAACTCCAGGTCATCGGCGCGGTGATTCTCGGCGGCACGAACATCTTCGGCGGCGAAGGCAGCTACGCCGGAACCGCTCTGGGAGCGCTGTTCCTCTACTTCACCGCCCAATGGATGACCTACGCCGGCATCAGCCCTTACTTTCAGGAAGCCATCACTGGCGCGCTCATCATCGGAGTCATCGGAATGGACTGCGCGCTTCATCGCAACCGCAAGCGCCTGGAGGAACTCGCGTGAGACGCTGGCTGCTCCCCCTCATCCTGCTCGCGGAGATCGCGCTGTTCACGATCCTCAGCGGCCAGACGTTCATCTCGGCGTCCGATGCCGGCGCATACTTCCAGAGTTACTTCGCGGATCTCCTCTGCCAGTCCGCTCCCGTGCTACTGCTCGCCTTCGGCATGACAATCGTGCTCATGACGGCGGGGATCGATCTGTCGGTCGGCTCCCTCGTCGCGCTGGTCGCCTGCGTCATGTCATCGTTCCCGGCGGGCACGGAATTTTGGTGGACCGCCGTCCCGCTTGGCCTCGCCCTCGCGCTACTCCTCGGAGCCACCAATGGCGCGCTCATCGCCTGGCTCGACGTGCCGCCCATCATCGCCACGCTCAGCACCATGATTCTCTATCGTGGACTCTGCTTCGTCGTGATGGGCGACCTGGAGAAGTCTCCCTTCCTCAGCGTTCCCGCCTACGAATGGCTCGGTCAAATCTCAGGTGCCGCTCTCCTTGTCTTGCTCACCTTCATCATACTCGCGTTCTGGCTCAATCGCTCCCGCTGGCTCCGCGAAATCCTGATGCTGGGCGGCAATCCCATTGCCGCCCGCTACGCCGGAATCCCTGTGTCGCGCCGGATTCTGCAAGTGTACTCGCTCGTTGGTTTGCTTGGTTTTCTCGCCGCGCTCACCTTCACCGCGCGGAACAGCTCCGTCAGCGCCAGCTCGCTCACGGGATTGGAACTCCAAGTCATCGTCGCCGTGGTCCTCGGCGGCACGCGGGTCCAGGGCGGCGCGGGCTCGCTGCTCGGAACCTTCTACGGCGTGCTGATCATCGCCGTCATGGATGAAGGTCTGCGTGGCGCGGCGAAGTGGGGCACGGAACATCTGCCCTTCAAGATCAGCCATCTTGAATACGTCCTGCTCGGCCTGCTCCTCGTCGTCGGCGTCTGGCTCAACTCACGAGAGAAGACGCGCAGACCGGCCGCATAATCGAGGCGGCAGCGCAGCGCTTTCGATCGCCAATTGTAAAGATGGAGCCTCTCGAAAAGCCTCTCACATTTGTAATGCAACTTCAGTCCGGCTTCGGCGTCTTTCCTACCATTGAAAGATATGCTTACGATGAAGCTCAACATTCAGTGGCTGGATTACGTGAAGGAACCGCCCACGTCCATCCCGATGGTTCAATCAGGATTGCTCGCCCGCCTCGGCGTGGAACGCGCCGCCCACCGTTGCCCCTCATGCAAGTCACCGGTGTATTCGCGACGCCACCAGACCTGCGGCGTGTGCGGCGACAATCTCCCGAGAGAATGCCTCTTCACCCTGGATGAAGTGCAGCGGGTCGATGCGCTGATGCGCACGGAACGCGAACGCCACCGCCAGTGGCTTCGCCGGACCGCAGCTTGATTCACCGGCCTTCCGGCTTGCGAACTACGAGCAGCGAATTGGCGACCGTGTCCTCCCCCTGGCAGGGGTCGTTCATGATCTGGCCGTTCATCCACATCTGTGCGGACTTGCCGCCGTCGAAATTCATCGCGTCCGTGCAGCCCAGTTTGACAAAAACTTCCGCAAGCTCGGCAAGCTTCATACCCACCGAGAGCTCCGGCTGCCGGCCATCGACCGTCACCAGATAGATGTGAGTCGGGCTCCAGCCGACAGACGAGCGCGGGTGTCGCTCGTATTTTGAACGCTGGCTGTAGTCGGAGGAAGTGCCCGGCGGCGGGTTCATCAAAGTAAATGCCTTGCCGTCCTTGATCAGCGCCGGGCCACCAGCGATGGCTGTCTTCACGTCCTTGAGATCGGGCGTCAAGGCGGTGGAGATTTGCAACGTCGAGCCAGCTTCCATGGCGGGCAAAGCCGCCAGCATCTGCGGCGGAAATGACAGGACCATCGCCCCGGGTGCAAGGCGCGTGTTGCCGTTCGTCGATATTTCCCGCACGCGAGCGCGATAGGTCTGGCTGGGTTGCAGAGGAAGCCACGGTCCCGCCCCGTCCTTTTCGAGAATCAACTCCCGACCGCCAATCGCCCGGGTGGCCGGCCCGTAAGTCGCCGTGTAAAGAACCGCCATGCCGCGTTGCCGTTGCTCGTTGAGCCCAAACGGAGTCTTGCTGCCATCCGGCCAGGTGACTGTGAAATCACCCTTCACGTCATCAAGGTGAGGATTCCCGCTCGCATCGAACCAGACACAAACCGTGCTCGGGCCGCTGACCAGATCGCCGTTGAAGATCTGCAAGCCGCGCGGGTCGCCGGCAAAAGTTGGATTATCCCGCAGATAGAAATCCCCATTCACTCCCCCGATTGCCTTGCCAATCTCAGCCGGAACAGCGCGCGCCTGATCGGCAATCATGCTCACTCCGAGAACCTTGTCCCTCGCGAGCGCGGCAACGAAGGCGAGATCCTTCCTCGACCGGTCAATCTTGAGCACATGAATCGACCAAGGCACACCAGCGACACGTTCGTTCCAGTAGCTCACGCCCTGGTCCGACTTGGCCCGGCGAATATCCGGACTCGCAGCCTGCGCGAGAATTCCGAGAGCCAGAAACACCGCCAGTCCGCTGAACCACTTGGCGGCAATGAACGACAGGCTGTTGCCTCGCGTTACACGGAGCGCTGTCGCCTGATTCACGTCGGTTGGTTTGCGCCCGGCAACCAGGGCGACAAATGACAATCGCTGAAGACAAACGCCATCGGCTGAAAACTTGGATTTCACGGGGCAAATAAATAACCGCCTTGGGATGCTCCAGACAATCCAGGAATTGTAACTTTATTGAAGGCGCGATGCGGCTGACCCCGCCAACCTCAAGGCTCAATTCACAAAAGACGCCTCGTTCGCGAGCAACAACGCATGCGCGTATTCGGCCCACGCACCCAGCGGCTTCATGTCGCGAATGCCGGCCTTGCGCGCCGTCACCATCGCTTCCCGCTTCGCCTTCATCTGGTCTTGGATCTTCCCCTTGCCCTTCCCTGGACGAATCGGTTCCGAAGCCGCAGCAACGGGCGCGGCATCGGCTGGAGTTTCAGCAGCGTCCAAAAACTCCTGGCCCAACTGAATCTCCTCCGCTCGCGGTGCCCGTTGGTAAATAATTTCGTAGAGCCGTGCAATCTTCGCCTCGTCCGTCTTGCACGCGGCGACATCGCGGCGAGCCACCACATTGCGCGCCTGCTCAACAACCAGCGGGCTGTTCATGAGATAGAGCGCCTGCTGCGGCACGGTCGTTTGATGACGCCGACCGTTCTCCATGCTGGGATTGGCAAAGTCGAAGTGGTTGAAGACTTCAGGCAAATCCGAACGGTCGATGTAGCCATAGATCGTGCGACGCGTCGTGTAGCCGATGTTCACCGCGCGACCGCTGGGCTCCAGCACCAGTGCGGCACGGAAGTTCCGCCCCTTTGCCATCGCGAGCGGAACGGGTTTCCCATACACATTCGTGTCCAGCTTCCCGCCAATGGCCAGCAGCGAATCGCGCACCGGCTCGAACTCCAGACGACGCAGGTTCTGCCGCCAGAGGAGGCGATTGAACGGATCAATCTGCGCGAAGCGAGGATTGTTCCCGCTGCCCTGCTGCCATGCCTGCGACGTGAGAATCAGCCGGTGCATCTGCTTCACCGACCATGTGTGATCCATGAAGTAGCTCGCGAGGAAGTCGAGCAGCTCGGGATGACTCGCGCCGGAACCCATCGTGCCGAAATCGTCGGGCGTGGTGACAATGCCTTCGCCGAAATGCTGCTGCCAGATGCGGTTCACCATCACGCGCGCCGTGAGCGGGTTGCTCTTGCTGGCGATGGCGTTGGCCAGCTCGATGCGTCCGCTGCCGACCGTGAACGGTTTGCGGTTGGGGCCGGAAATGCACTCGATGAACTGCCTCGGTGCGATCGGCCCCTTATTCTCCGCCTCGCCGCGCAGGAAGATCGCGGAATCCTTCGGCATCGAGTTATCGACCAGGACATGCGCCCGCGCCGGCGCACCGGGATGCGTCAGTTCGAGCGCATCGATCTTGTTCTGAAGCTCGATGCGCTCCTTCAGAACTTCGCGGTTCGCCTGCTGGTTCCCCTTCTTGAACTGCGGCACCTTGGCGTCGAGCCGCTGCTGGAGATTGGTGCGCTGCGTGTAGTAATCGGGATAGTCCGGATCGCGTGTCGGGTCACCGCCGATGAGCGGAGCCACCTTTGGCTCGTGGCTGCTCGCGAACACGCCGCGCAAGCCGTAGTAATCCCTCATCGTCACCGGGTCGAACATGTGATCGTGACACCGCGCGCAGCTCACGGTCAGGCCGAGGAAACCCTTCGTCACGACATCAATGCGGTCGTTGATGATGTCGTTCTCGTTGTTCTGAAAGCGTTCGCCGAGCGTCAGGAAACCGAGCGCGGCAATCGTCGGATCGCTCTTCGGCAGCGGCAGCTTATCCGCTGCGATCTGCTCGATGATGAAGCGGTCATACGGCTTGTCGTCGTTGAACGCCTTGATCACGTAGTCGCGATACGTCCACGCGAAAGGATAGAGCGGCGTGTCGCGCAGACGCTTGATCTCGCCCTTCGTGTCCGAATAGCGCGC
>CAMCCU010000140.1 GCA_945872975.1 Pedosphaera parvula Ellin514 | reverse complement strand
CTCCCCTCATTCCATCCGCGAGATGAAACCTCTGGTCGCCGGGGCGGTCTGATGTGGCAAGCACACTGGCGATTGGACCTGAATTGAATGCTAACCCTTTTTTGCTCGTCCGCTTACAACGAACCTTGCGGATGCCGTCTTACTTCCTAATACTTGCGCTGTTATGCAGACCATTGAGTTGAAGCCAGCCGGGAGTTTTAACCCTGTCGCGGTGCCGCGCCATGTCGTGCAGCAGCGCGTCCGCACGCCCAAGAAGAACATCCCGCAGACCAGCATTGAGCGCAGCCACATCCTGCAAGTCGTCCGGCATTACGTCGCGGAATACAATCCCGTGCCGCCCATGCCCACGGACGAGCTCAAGCAACACGCGGACAAGCTCGTGGAGCTGCTCAAGTGCGACGCGATTTACCGCGACTACATCGGCGTGCTGCTCAACAACGAGATGTGGCGCGAATCGCTGGCGAGCGTTCCCTACGAACGTCGGCTGCTGCTGCTTCCAAAATGTCTGCGCGTCGAGGCCAAGTGCCCCGCGCCGTTCGATGAATTCGGTCTGCTCTGCAAACAGTGCGGGCTCTGCACGATTCAAGATCTCCAGGCGGAGGCGGAGAAGCTCGGTTACGCGGTGCTCGTTGCGGAAGGTTCCGCCATCGTCATGAGCCTCATTCAAACCGGGAAGATCGAGGCCATCGTCGGCGTCAGTTGCCTGCCGGTCCTCGAACGCGCCTTCCCCTACATGGAAGCCGCCGCCATCCCCGGCGTCGCCGTGCCGTTGCTTCAGGATGATTGCATCGATACGACGGTGGATCTCGATTGGGTCTGGGAATACATCCATCTCACGAGCGATGATCAGACGCGCCGTCTCGATCTTTCTGCGCTGCGTGATGACGTGGATTTCTGGTTCAGCCCGGCGAGCCTCGACGTCATCATGGGCAACGCAGAAGGCGAATCCGAACGCATCGCCCGCGAATGGCTGATGCGCGCCGGCAAACGCTGGCGTCCGTTTCTCACCGCGTCTGCCTATCAGGCGCTGCGTGGCGACAAGAACAAGCCGCTCCCGGATGACTTGAAAAAGATCGCCGTGGCGGTGGAGTGCTTCCACAAGGCGTCGCTCATCCACGACGACATCGAGGACAACGACTCGCTTCGTTATGGCGAGAAGACGTTGCACGAGGAATACGGCGTCGCCATCGCGCTGAACGTTGGCGACCTGCTCATCGGCGAAGGCTACCGGCTCATCGCGGCTTCCAAGGCCAGCGCGGAGCAGAAGGCCGAGATGATGATGGTGGCCGCACAGGGCCAGCGACAGCTTTGCCGCGGTCAAGGCGCGGAGCTGTGCTGGGCGCGCTCGCCTCAGCCGCTGTCGAGCGGCCAGGTGCTAGACATTTTTCGCAGCAAGACCGCGCCGGCCTTCGAGGTCGCCCTGCGATTGGGCGCGCTTTACGCCGGCACGGATGAGCATGAGGAAGTCTCTGATGTGCTCCGCGACTACAGCGAGGCGCTCGGTATTGCGTATCAGATTCGTGATGACCTCAGCGACCTAGGCGAAGGCGGCGAGACGAATGACATCGCCGGATTGCGCCCGAGCCTGCTGCTCGCTGTCGCGCATGAGAAGGCGAAGGACGCGCAGAAGGAATTGCTCGCGTCGGTGTGGCGTCGCCAGCTTCCCACCGGCACGACGACGAAGGACATCGAAGCGCTCTACACTGAGCTCGCCGCCGTGGATCGCGCCCGCACGTTGCTGGAGACTTACAAGGAAGAAGGCATCCGCTGCCTGCGCGATTTGGAGAATCCGAACCTGAAAGGATTGCTCCGTCGCGTGCTCGGCAAGATCTTCAACGACGTGGAAATCAAAGGCTGGTGCAAGGAGCAGGAAGAGAAGAACGCGGCGGGGAAGATTGAGCTGCCGATGGTGTGAGTCGCGGAGCAGGGGGCTGACAGCGGCGTCAGCGTAGGCCCAACTGATTCAAGATTCGGTTTAGCTGTTCGCTGTGAATCTCTCGGCTGACTTCCGTCCACACTACAGACTGCGACAGGTTCATCTTCCGCTGCGTCGGCCATTGCGACGCGATACGCTGAAGGGATTGCTCCTCACTCCAACCGCGCGCTGTGAGCCGCTGCATCTGGGTCGTCGCAGTGCAGGCGGTGCAGAGGATGCGGTCGAACTCCTGCTCGGCTCCCGTTTCAAACAGCAACGGAATCACGACCACGCCCGCTGGTTTCCCAGCGGCTTGCCATTGCGCGAGGTGTTCCAGCCAGCGTTCACGAATCTTCGGGTGCAAAATCTCTTCCAACTGTCGGCGCTTCGCCTCGTCTGTGAAGACGATGGCCGCCAACGCATCGCGGCGTAACGTGCCGTCTGCCGCGATTAACTCACGACCGAACGCCAGCGCGATCTCCAGCAAGGCGGGTTGGCCGGGTTCCACGACTTGCCGCGCCAGAACGTCGGTATCGACCACGGGAATGCCCTTGTCCGCCAGCAGCGCTGCCGCTGTGGATTTGCCCATCCCGATCCCGCCAGTAAGCCCGATTCGAATCATTTCAGCGCGGTCAGGCTACGAAAGCCCGGCGGAGAAGTCGAAGCGGAACACGCGTTCGACCTTATTCTCCCGGTGTCAGCAGCAGGGTGCCGAGCGTGAAACAGGTGCTCGTGGTGGCCTTGGGCTGGCCAATGGGAATGAGCACTGGTGAGAGCGCGAACGTTGGCACGGGTCGGACGGGAGCCGCCGGTTGATTGAAGACTGGCCAGAACGGTTCCTTCGTCGCCACGGGAGCGTTCGCAACCGCTTTCGGCTGCGCACGGGGCGGCGTTTGGGGCCGGTTCGCTGGCATTGATGCCATCTCGATCCGGCGCCGCGATACGGAATTTCGCAGCCTTGCGTAACGGCGAGCCCGTTCGCAGACCATGGGATGGACTCGCGAAGTTTTGAAGCCAACCTTGGTGTAGTAGGTCGGACCGGCATTCCAGAGGACGTAAATATCGAAGTCACTGGCGGGGCGTCCGGCGCGGTTCTGGAACCAGGTGGTCAGCTCCGTCAAATGCCGGGCGGCCACGTCTCGCGCCACACGGCAATCGCGAAAGGCCCGCGAACCGCTGTAGTGCGCCCAGACGGAGGGCATGATTTGAAACCGGCTGATTTCGCCCGCCCGCCCGATGGCCGCGTCGTCATCGCCAGATTCGATCATGCTCAAAGCTTCCAACCGGGAAAGTTCAGCTTTTGCCCCAACGGCAGTTAACAGGATGGCCAGGATATAGTTTTGCATAGGAACAGTTCTTTCCGCCCGGTAACCCGTCTTATCCGTAAGAATTGTCCCGCAAACATCCCGCTTGAGGCCGAGCAATCGAACATCGTGCCAATCCGCAGGCTGCCTCACAACTTGAAATTCCAAGATTTTGGACACCGCCAAGAGTCATTGTTCACCAGCAGTTTGCGTATGCTGAGATTGAGGTTTCGAGTTTTCCTAAATGTTGCCAGCCATTCGTGGACAGCCCAAATGGACGGGGTTAGCGTTTGGGCAGCCGTTATGGAAGCCAACGTCCAGAAGCCTCGCGCGACACCCAAGGGTGAATTGGCGGTGCGCCGCCGATACACCGGGGAGGTCGTTTACGTCTATGCGTACGACGTCGCGTATGAGCTCACGCGCCAACCTATCACGGAGCTGCTGGGACAGAAGGTCGTGCCGTTCGGCTTTGATTCAAGCCGGCGTCATCCGCGTCATCATTTCTTCTACAAGCCCCAGATGGTGCGGCTCCCCGCGCTGGAACGCACCGGTCCCGGCGGGCCGGTGAAGCTGGAGCGTGTCGTCAAACTTCTTCCGGTCGGCGCGATCAGTGTCACGGTGCGCATTCCGTTTGAGGTCGATCGGTTGGAAGATCTGGTTGCATTCCACGATCTCCAATTCGATACGGGCTCGCTGAACATGGACGTTCGTCTCCTCGCTGAAGCGGTCCACCGCGAGCTGGCTCCTTACGCCGTCCGTCCAAACCCGAGCCTGGTCGATGAGGAGGCTTACACAGTGTTTTGCCTCGACGCTCCACTGACCACTGACGGCGGCCAGCCCATGAGTGCCGAGTCGTGGATGCAGGCTCACCGGCGGGAAGTGGCGGCGTTGCTGACTCAAGAGGCGGATATCGACCTGTTGTCGAAGCAGGAGTCTGATGAATCGACCCGCCGCTATCTGAGCTACTATCAGAATGATCTCGTGGTCGTCGATTGGGATGCCGCTCTCATCGTCGATGATCGGGCGGACTTCGACGAAACGCTCTACGTCGTGGAACTCGCCAATCTCCAGTTGGCCGAACTCGAGGCGTATGACCGGATGCTGGACGATTCGCTGGAGCGGTCCTATCGCGATCTAAACCGCCGCAACATCCGGACGCGCGCCCATGTTTTGCGGGAGCTGCGCGAGATTCGCATCGACATGGCGCGGGTGAGCGATGAGCTGATGAACATCACGAAGTTCTTCGGTGACTGGCATCTTGCGCGCATCTACGAGAATCTCGCGGCGCGCTTTCATCTGGGCGACTGGCATCACGCGGTGGAAGAGAAGCTCAAAACCCTGGACGAGCTCTACGAGATTCTGAAGCACGACCAGAACAACCGTTGGATGCTCATTCTGGAGGTCACGATTGTCCTCCTGTTCGTCATCGACGTGGTGATGCTATTCGTCGGGCTAAAGGGGCCGTGAGGCGAACTATGCTACGGGCACGAGCATTTCAAAACGTGGTATCCTCGTGAATACCTTGCGTCCATCCTCCGTCACGCCGAGATAGCTTCCTTCCGCCACGGCCGATTTGGTGTCGAACGCGTGATAGCTGTTGTAACTGAACTTTCCTCCGGGCTCGATGAGCGGGAACTGGCCGACGACACCATCTCCTTCTAGCACCGTCGTCTCACCCTCGAAATTGCGCACCACCCATTTGCGCCCCTTGATGGTCACGGCCACCGTGCTCCGGTTGCGGATGCTGATGAAGTAAGCGAAGCAATGGGGCATGCCAGGGGGTGCCTGGGCTCCGGGTTGATGGACGACATTATCAACCGTGACGGTGAGGCCGGAAAGTTCGTGGAGATCGTTTGCTTTGCTCAAAATACTGGAGGTTTGAAATTCACTACCTGCGCGCCAGGAAGCTCATGCCCCAAACGATGCTCGCGCCAGCCAGACCAGCCGCCAGAAAATCAATTCCTGGCAGAAAACCTGTTTCGCGGGCGACGCTCTCTCGTCCTGTCACCGCATCGTTGACCTTCACTGTTTCGGACATCCTGGTCCGCCCCATGTTCGGTCCACCGAAGAGCCAGAGCACGAGCGTGACGAGCGCGACAAACAGGGCAGCGAGGCGAAGGGCGGTTCTCATGCTAACGAAAAAGCGGCCGTGCAGGTCGTGCGCGGCCGCTTGAATATTATTTGGATCGTGGACAGCGGCCTTACTGCTTGCCGGCGGGTTCAGCCTGCTTGTCGCTGGTTTCGCCGTCGCGCTCAGCCATCGCAGCCTTGCGGGACAGTTTCACGCGGCCTTTTTCGTCCACGCCGAGGCACTTGACCCAGATTTCATCGCCCATCTTGACGATGTCTTCCGTCATCTTGACACGGAAGTTGGCCAGCTCGCTGATGTGGCAGAGACCATCCTTGCCGGGGAGGAACTCGACGAAGCAGCCGAATTCTTTGATCGTGACCACCCGGCCGCGATAGACTTTGCCGATCTCGGCTTCGGCGGTCATGCCTTCGATCTCGCGGCGGGCGACTTCCATGCCTTCGGCGCTGACCGAGTAGATGTTCACCGTGCCATCGTCATCGATGTTGATCTCGCAACCAGACTCTTCGACGATGCGTTTGATGTTCTTGCCGCCAGGCCCGATGAGCGCACCGATCTTCTCGGGGTTGATTCGCACCTGGATAATGCGCGGAGCGTATTTGCTCATCTCCTTGCGCGGCTCCGAGAGAACTTTCGCCATCTCGCCGAGGATGAACAGACGCGCGACACGCGCCTTCTCCAAGGTCTGCGTCATCAAGTCGTGCGGCAGGCCGCGCAGCTTGAGGTCGAGTTGGAAGCCGGTGATGCCCTTCTCGGTGCCGGCGATCTTGCAGTCCATGTCGCAGTAAGCGTCTTCCCAGCCGATGATGTCGGTCAGGAGCTGGTAGCGGCCGATGCTGGCCGTGTCGTCCTTCTCGGTGCAGATGCCGACGCTGATGCCGGCCACGGGGCGGATCATCGGGACACCGGCGTCCAGGAGAGCGAGCGTGCCGCCGCAGACCGAGGCCATCGAGGTGGAACCGTTGGATTCCATGATCTCGCTGGTGACGCGGACGGCGTAGGGATACGTCTCGAGCGGAAGCATCGGTTCGATGGAACGCTCAGCGAGCGCGCCATGGCCGATCTCGCGACGACCGGGGCCGCTGATGCGTCCGGTTTCGCCGACGGAGAAGTTCGGGAAGTTGTAGTGGAGGATGAACTTCTTCTCTGTCTTGCCACCGGTATAGGAATCAAACTCCTGCGCGTCTTCGTTCGTGCCGAGAGTGACGAGGCTGACCGCCTGGGTTTCGCCGCGAACAAACAGGGCGGAACCATGGGCGCGGGGGAGAATGCCAGCTTCGCCAGAGATCGGGCGGATGGTATCAAAGCCACGGCCGTCGAGGCGCTTGCCATTGTTCAAAATGAGGCTGCGAACGGCTTCCTTCTGGATGTAGTAGAAGGCGTCCTTGATGACGAACTGGGTGACTTTCTCCGCGCCGAATTTCTCGACGAGTTTCACGCCGACTTCGTCCTGAATGGCTTTGCACGCGCCTTCACGGGCGAGCTTGCCGGGCGTCAGCAAGGCAGGGATGAAACGGTCGCCAGCGAGGGCCTTGGCTTCCTTGAGGATTTCGTCGGGAACGATGTTCAGCGTGATTTGGCGCTTGGGCTTGCCGGCTTTGGCGGCGAGTTCCTTCTGCGCGGCGATCAGCGGTTGACAGCATTCCTGGCCGAACTTGAGCGCGGCATCAAAGTCAGCCTCGGTGATTTCCTTGGCTGCGCCTTCGAACATCACGACGTCCTTTTCGTTGCCGACATAGACGAGGTCGAGGTCGCTTTCAGCGCGTTCGTTGTGATTGGGGTTGGCGACGAACTTGCCATTGATGCGTCCGACGCGAACCGCGCCCAGAGGACCGCTCCACGGAATGTCGCTGACCATCAGCGCTGCCGATGCGCCGATGATGCTGAGAATGTCAGGATCGTTCTCGCCGTCCGCGCTGAGCAGGACGGTCTGGACCTGGACTTCGTTATACCAGCCCTTGGGGAAGAGCGGGCGAATCGGGCGGTCGGTGAGACGGCAGGTGAGGATTTCCTTTTCTGTGGGACGACCTTCGCGCTTGAAGTAGCCGCCGGGAAACTTTCCAGCAGCAGCAGCCTTCTCGCGGTAATCGACGGTCAGCGGGAAGAAGTCTTGTCCGTCCTTCGCCTTGGTGGCGGCGACAGCGGCGACGACGATGATCGTTTCGCCGAGTTGGACGGTGACGGCACCGTCGGCCTGCTTGGCCAGCTTGCCGGTTTCGATGGTGATTTGTTTATCGCCGACTTGGGCGGTTATTTTTTCGGGCATATATGTTGAGCCCGCCGGCGTCAGAGGAACTTCAGTGAGCACCTGCGGAGCAGGTGCTGAATGAAATTACCCAGAGCTGGCGGATATTATTAGTGCGCGGACAGGGGGTTGAGCTTCCCAAGCCTGTCCGCGCGGTCAGGGACATGGGAAGAGGGACACAGCGAGGCTGGTGTCCCAGAGAAATTAGTTGGGGCTTGGCGCACACCTGGCTATCCATCGCTCAGGAAGACAACGGGCGAGCACGTCAGCCCGATGATCGGGTCGGACGCCCGGAGTCGTTAGTGGCGGAGTTTCAGCTTCTTCACGACAGCCAGATGGCGGGTCGTGTCGGTGCTGTGGAGGTAATCCAGCAAGCGACGGCGCTGACCGACCATCATCAACAGTCCGCGGCGCGAGCTGTTGTCTTTGGTAAATTTTTGCAAGTGCTCGGTGAGTTGGTTGATGCGCTCGGTGAGCAGGGCGATCTGCACGTCGGCAGAGCCAGTGTCTTTTTCGTGGAGACGAAAATCCTTCACGACTTTCGGTTTGTTTTCCAATTTCGTACTCATCTTAGGTTATTTGTAAGGGCGTGAGGTTAGGCGGTGGCGATGGAAGGTGTAAAGCACTTTCAACCCCAAATTCACCTGCGCTTGTTTCGCCGGACTGGGAATCTTTTGTTGACTGAGTTCGGAAAATATTTGAGTTTTTCCAGAGCCCGCGCAAAAAACAGCGGTGTCGGTGTCAGAAAGACAGATGTCGGTGAACCACCATTTAAGAGACATTCAGAGATGCTGCCAGGGCAGCAACTCCCCTCACCGTTTTTGAGCGGCCAACTGTAATCTGATTATGAGTGAATCACGCCTCTTCGTAGGGAACCTCGCCTATCAAACCATCGATACCGACCTTCAAGATCTCTTCTCCCAAGCGGGTGTTGTTAGCTCGGTGAACGTCATGATGGACAAGTTCACCGGCAAATCCCGCGGATTCGCGTTCGTCGAAATGGGCAGCGATGATGAAGCTGGTAAAGCTGTCGAAATGTTCCACGGCAAGGAATTTCAAGGCCGCGCGTTGACAGTCAACATTGCTCGTCCGCGCGAAGATCGCCCCCCACGCAGCGGAGGTGGTGGTGGTGGTTATCGCGGAGACCGCAGTGATCGCGGCGAACGTGGTGATCGTGGCTCACGCTACTGATCCATTCCCCAAACCATTCGTGAAGGCCGGTGATTTTTATTCGCCGGCCTTTTCGTTTCAAATTGCAGATGTCTCGATCCCCGCGCGCCGCTCCCGAGCATCGCGTGCTCGTCGAACCGCTGTATCCCGAATAGTCTCCCTTGATTCCAGTCGGCGCGGGCGCAACCTTCCGTTTGTGCATTTACTCGTTCGTTCTGTTTTGCGTGTCGTCGCCGGGCTTGTTGCTGGCCATACCTCACTTCATGCCGACGTGATTCCGCACAGCCGTCTCGCCGCCGGCATCACCAATGGCTGGGCGATTTGGGCGGGGATTCCCGGTGGTATTCCCAAGGTGGAAACGATCTACACGGTTCTCACCAACATCGACAGCACCGGTAAGCAGGACGTGACGGCCGCCATTCAGCGCGCGCTCGATCTGTGTCCGAGCAACCAGGTGGTGTTGCTGCCGAAGGGCTCCTTCAAATATAACGGCCAGCTCCTCATGCGTCGCGATGGCGTTGTGTTGCGCGGCGCGGGCGTGAAGGAAACAGTGCTCTTCGCGGATGCGGTGACTCAGGGTGCTTCGCACATCTTCGTTCGCAACCCCGGTCACGATGAAGGATTCGCGAATGTGCCGAAGTATAATCTCCCGACGGACTATCGCGGCGGTGAATCAAATCTGACCACGGCCACTCGCCACGCGTTCGCAGTGGGTGACTTCGTCTGGCTTGATCAGAAGACGAATCACATCGGTGCGGAAGGTTACTTCCCGCACATGATCAACATCCGGTCGTCGCCGGACGGCAGCGATGCCGGCGGGCAATCCGGGAGCTGGCCGTTGAGCGGACGCGAGGCGCGGCCTTACGGCGAAATGACGCGCGTGGTCGCGGTCTCGGACGGAACGAACCTCGTGATTCAACCGCCGCTCATGGGCTGGTTCGCGAAATCCAATGCTCCTCAGATCATGAAGATGACCGGCATCGTCCAGCGCTCGGGCATCGAGAGCATGACGATCACGAACACGCCGAACGCGGTGAATCCTTACACGATCCAGATCGCGGGCACGCACCAGTTCTGGCTGCAGGATGTCGAGCTCCGCTGCTCGGCCAAGCGCCACGTCTATTTTATCAACAGCCTTCAAACCCAAATTGAACGGACGGACATGAAGGAAGGACGCTTCTCCGATGTGAAGTTCGACAACGGGGCCAACTACGGTCCCGATGCGGCCTACATGATCTTCGTCGGCTACGGTTCCTCCTGCTATCGCATCGTGGACAATATCTTTTCACGCTGCCACTTCGCGCTGGCGCATGAAGGCCCGAGCGCGGGAGGCGTGGTGGCCTACAACTTCGTGACCAACGTCATGTTCCCAAACGCCTACTCGGTGCAGCCCGCCGGCGGTTATCATGCGGCGCATCCGCATCAGATCTTGTGGGAGGGAAACATCTTCGCGAACGGGAAGTTCATGGCGGACGGCATCTGGGGCAGCGGCAGTGATTCGACTCTGTTCCGCAATCGCATCTCGCCCGGCCAGTTCAATGCCGGCGTGAAGCTGGAGCAGTTTCATCACTGCATCGATATCTGGGCGCGGCAACATTACTGGAACGTCGTCGGCAACGTGGTGGGACAGACGAACTGGCATAACTACATCGATCATCCGGACGGCGGCAGCGTGCAGGATGGTGGCGGAAAAATGTCCGGGCAACGCTTCGGCATTCGCGACGCGAACACGCCGCACTACGACGGCCACGATACGTTCGTCACGAACACGATGATCTTGAAGGAGAACTATTACTTCGTGAAAGCCGAGCGCTCGAAGGATTACGACAACGGCATTCCGCCCGGGCAGGTGACCGGACAGAAGCTGCCCGCGAGCTACGCTTACGAGACGAAACCCGCGTGGGTCGGGAACCTGCCGTGGCCGATGATTGGTCCGGACGTGGGCTTGCTGGCGACGAATCCGGCGATGCTGCGGTTCTACGGGAACACGAATTATCTTCGTTCAAACTCCGCCGCGCCGTAGGGAGCTGGTTTGGGCAACGCGAGGTTGAAAGATGTTGAATCTCTCTGACCTTTGTTGCGTCATGGAAAGCAACCGATGCAACAACTGCACAACTGCTTATGACAACTAAAACATTGATTCTGACCTTCGCTGTTTCAACTTTTACGATGGCGGCGTTCGCGGCCGAGCCGGATATCAGCAAGCTGCCGCCTGCGGCCAAGAAGGCTGGTGTCACGTTCGACGCGGACATCAAGCCGATCATCGAGAAGTCGTGCTTGAAGTGTCACAGCGGCGAGAAGCCGAAGGGCAAGTTCCGCGTGGACACCAAGGAGAACATTCTCAAGGGCGCAGACGGCGAGAAGGTGGTGGAGGTGGGCAACAGTGCGAAGAGCGGGATGATTCACGCCGTGGCGGATCTCGTGGCTGACGAAGAAATGCCGCCGTTGGACAAGCGCGATAAATATCCCGCGTTGACCAAGGACCAGATTGGCCTGTTGCGCGCGTGGATCGATCAGGGCGCGAAGTAATCTCGGAGCTTTCCAACGAGGCGCGACTGCGAAGGCGGTCGCGCCTTTTTTAGTGTGGGTCCGTGCCGAAGACGCTGGCGAGGATGACTTCCTTGATCTTCCAGATCA
>CAMCCU010000139.1 GCA_945872975.1 Pedosphaera parvula Ellin514 | reverse complement strand
TCGCTCAGCGCGCCGTTGAGCGCTTCATAGAGCAGCACCACAGCCTGTCCACCTTTGGCCTTGTTCAAATTACCGCCGCATACGAGATAGGTTTTTCCGCCATCGCGGAAGATGAACGGGTCACGCCAGTCGTAAACCTTCACATCGCCATGCAGCTTCTCCGACAGGATGGGATTGCCCGGATGCTTCTTGAAGGTGTTGCCGTCCGAGTCGCTGATTCCCACCCACTGCTCAGCGTAGTCACTCGCTGACTTGCCCTGACCAATGCTCGTGTAGAAGGCGAGCAACTGGCCTTCACTGTTCGTCGTGGCGGAACCGGAGAAGACGTGGTCTTCACCCAGTTCCTTGGAAGGCCACAGAGAGATCGGCAAGTGCTTCCAGTAAACGAGATCGCGGCTCCGGGCATGACCCCAGTGCATGTGGCCCCACTGATCACCAAAGGGATTGTGCTGATAATAGATGTGGTAGTAGCCACCGAAGTAAGCAGGGCCGTTCGGATCGTTCATCCAATTTGCCGGCGGGAGGAAATGGAAGATCGGACGCGTCGGCTCCGCCTCAGCGATCGGCCTGGCTTCAGCCACGCTGGTCATCGCATGAGTCACCGCGTCGTTAAAAAAGGGATTGACCATCGGTCGATCCGTGAAGGTGATGTGATCGATGTTGATGTGACCCCAGCCCCCGGAATGGTTGTCCACGATTTGCAGTCGCGCTTTCTTTCGAAGCACGGGAAAGAGATTCCAGGTGTGCCAGTGCAACCGCTCGAATTCATAGCCGCTCGCGGACGCAAAGACGCTGCCGTCGATCAAGAGGTTGATGCAGATCTTGCCGGGATGATTCCCGCCGCCGATGAGAAAATTGAGATACGGCTGCCGGATGGTGAACTCGGGCGAAGTCAGCGTGCCCGTGGCTTTGTCGCCGCCGACATAAGAGTTCACAAAGCCGCGTCCGAGAAATCCCGTGACCGCTTGCTGGTTGGTCAACGCTCCGCGTGCCGGAGCATCTCCAAAAGCGTCACCCGTTGCAGTCCACGCGCCCCAATCCGCCGTCTCGAAATCGCTGAAGACCACTTCATTGGTTGCGCCTTGTTGCAGCGCGGCGAGCAGCGGATGGTTTAGGAACAAAGACGCCGCAACCAAGACGGCATTTAAGGTGAGCTTTTTCATGCGTGTTTACTCAGCCGAACATGACGCAACTGGGCCAGCCGTGGCAAGACGAAGACAGCGCTGAAAGACCATGCTCACTGCGCCGCACCGCCAGATTGTCTCTCGCCCTGCATTGATGTCATCGACCATTTGCCTTCCTTGAAAGTCAGGCTGACCGCGCCGACCTGATGGGTATAGCAGACTGCGACTCCACTGGCCTCCAGGCGGGTCCGCAGCTTTGCCGAGGCCCGCTGCGACGCTGGATACTCCGAGTCCGTCACAATAATCAGCGCGGGATGCAGCGCCGCCAGCAACGCATCCGCCAGCGGTTCACCCTGTGTCGGCAGGCCGCTGACGACGATGTCCGCTTTCAAATCCGGATAGGCTGCGAGAAGTGCATTCTGGCCCGGCTTGCCCAGGTCGGAGAGCAGCAACACTTCCACGCCCTCAATCACTCCATGCAGAACGATCGCGTTGTCGTCGGCTTGGGGAAATCGATCTCCAGCGGACGGGTGGAGGACAGTCCAAGGCCCGATCCGTTCGCCCCGCTGCACGCGCCGCAGCAAACCAGGCTTCGCTTCGAAACCGCGCATGGCATCACGATAAGCCGTCGAACGAAACTGGGTTGAGCTGACGAGAACTTCCTCCGGGGAAAACCGCTCATGAACCAAAGCCGCGCCGCCCGCGTTGTGAACGTCGCCGTGCGTCAGCAGCAGGGTCGAGGGATGATTGACGCCCTGCCCTCGCAAGAACGGTTTCAACGCAAACTCCGCCGCTGATTCATCACCACAATCGATCAGGAGATCCTTCCCCCCGTGCGCTGGCTTGAAATAAACCACCTCGCCGCCGTTCAGCGGAAGCAGGGTGAGATGGGCAGCGCTTCGCTGAACACGCCACTCCCAAATGGTCGCGAACCCGAGCAATGCGATCACCGTGGAAACCCAAACGCGATGCCGAGGCTTGAACAGCCCGCCCGTCATCACACTGATCAGCACAGCGTAGTAGAGAACGAAAACAACGAGCGACGGTGTGCCGACGTGAACGCAGGCACCGGGAAGCTGGGCCGCCCATTCGCTGATACGGATCATGAGCAGCATGAACCACCATGCTGCGTGATTAAACAATTCCCCGGCGAACGGCACCACACTGCCGAGCGTCATGCTCGCTAGATTACAGGCCAGCGCGACGCTGCTGAGGGGAACGACGACCAGATTCGCCAGGAGGCTCACCGGGGTGAGCAGATGAAAGTAATAGGCGATGACAGGAATCGATCCGAGCCACGCCGCGAGCGATGTCGCCAACGCACGAAATAGATATCGCACGGGTATGCCCAACCATCGTTGCCAGCGCGGACGGACTTCATCGGGCACCAATGGATCCGGAAATATCACGGAGGCGACTGGCACTTTCGTCATGAGCCAATCACGAAAACGCCGCCCTGGGAAAGAGCCCGCATCCACAGCCGACGGCTCCAACATAGGCGCATGAATTGAATCAAAGACTGGCACGAGAAGCGCGAGGCTGAAGACGACGATGAACGAGAGCTGGAAGCCGGCTTGGAAAAGTTGTTGAGGATCCCAGAGCAGGATGATGAACGCCGCTCCCGCCAAAGAATTCAGCAAATCACTGGGGCGTTTCAGCGACCATCCGCCGATGATCACCGTCATCATGATCGTCGAGCGGATCGCTGACGCCTGCCATCCGGTGACGCCCGAGTAAAACCAGATCAGCGGAATCACAATCCAGGCACACCAGACACGGGGCACGCGGCAAACTTTCAAAACGGCCACCAGCAAACCCGCGATCAGCGCGATGTGAAGACCGCTGATGGCGAAGACATGCATCGTGCCCGAGCGCATGAATGGTTCAGCCACCTCTCCGCTGAAGGCTGTCTTCCAGCCGAGAGTCATGGCCCAGAGCAGCTGGATGGGCTGGTCTTCTGTCGGCAACCCGCGAGCCAGCGCCGCCTTCGCCCAATCGCCAAAACGATCGGCTATCGGCCGGCCAATCGTCCCCCCAGCGTCAGTCACCAAGCGCCAGTCATTCGTGGATTCGACTTGGACCTGATAGTAGATGCCTTGCCGGGCAAGGAACGCACGGTAGTCGAAGACGCCTTCCGCGACAGCGCCTCGCGGTGGGCGGATGACGCCGTCCACCTCAACGGTCCGGCCTCCAAAAAAGTCGGACGGCAGAATGCCAGACGTGCTGACGGTGACGCGACCGGAAGCGCTGCGCCAGCCTTCGCGCTTGGTGCGAATGGCTTCCACATCGAGGCGGCCAATGGTTCTCCACGAGACCTCTTCGCGATGTTCGTAAACACGGTGATACGGCGTCTCAACCAGGGTTCCGCGAACGAGCACGATTTCCGCGCGATCCTCCAACAGCAACCGAAGATCCTCCGGGGCCAGCGCGGCTTTACGCTGGGCGAGGTTCGCGATGCCCACCGCGAAGAGGACTGCCCAGATGAGCGCCGGACGCGCCTTGCTCCAGAACAGGGTGGCCAGAGCGAGAACGATACAACCGGCGAGCAACAGGAAGACGGAGGGGAGCCGGGAGGGAAGGTCAGCGATCAGGATGCCGGCCGAGTAAACCAACGCCACGGTTAGCAGCGGGTGCCTCATAACCTCTCACCATTTCCGAAAGCGCCGTCCCAGCCACCACAAGCCAACGAGCGCGGCAGTGGCACCGGCGGAATCAATCAGCACGTCACGCAGACTGCCTTCACGCGATGGCACGAACGATTGATGCCATTCGTCGGTGATGGCGAAGAGCACCGTCGCCGCCAGCGCGACACCCGCTTGCGACCATCGCCACGGCTTTTCGCTGGCTTCAATCGACCGGCGCCGTGCCCGCCAGAGCAATAGCGCGAGGATGCCGTACTCGGTGAAGTGCGCAGTCTTCCGCACGACGAGCTGGATGCCCTGGATGGTTTCGTCGGGAATGTCGGGGGTGAACCAGCGAAGGATGGGACCAATGATCCGAGAGGTGTTTTGCGTCGAACCCGCGTCAGAGGACATGCCGAAGATTAACGACATCCACAGCAAAACCGGGAGCCAGGAGCGGAGGAGGTTCGCGAAACGAGATGGCCGCCGGGAGTTCAAGGAACTTGGGTAACCCTTCGCGCAGAAGATTATTCCTCGTCGAACTTGCGCTTGATGAGCAGCTCGATTTCGACCACCGCTTTGGCGGCATCGTGTCCATCCGCCTCAACAATCAGCCGGCTACCAGGCCCGGCGGCGAGCATCATCAAACCCATGATGCTCTTGCCATTGACCTTCTCGCCGTCCTTCTCCACGAAGATGTCGCACTCGAAACGGTTGGCGGTCTTGACGAATAAAGCCGCCGGCCGGGCGTGAATACCCAGCTTGTTGATGACGATCAGCTCTTTCGTTATCCGGAGGTCGTCGGCTTTTTTAGCACCGCTCATTTCACAGGGAGCGTAAGCGTTTCAATTCCTTGCTGCCAAACTAAATCATCTCACCAACTTGCCGCGCGCAAAATGGCGATCCGGAGACTCTTACTTTTCCACCAGCGAGTCACTCGTCCGGTTTTTTAGGTCCTTGAGGTCCCGCATCGCGCGGCGAAGCAACGCAAGACGCTCAGTTTTCAGGTTTCGGAGCATCGCCCGCACATCAAGGCTCCCGATCACCACTGCAACGATGCTCAACCCAAAGCACACCGACCAGTAAAGCGCGAACGCGACGCCCGCGAGATGTGGATGGAGGACGATCTGCCCCCACATCATCATCGCAAACGACACGGCGAGGAAGAACATGCCCAGCCAGCGGCGAAAGGAGTCGGCGTTATTGGTCATGCCTCACCATACAACGCGCTCATGCTTTGCCCCAGCGGAATGAGGCTCGAAAGCCTACCCGACGCGCCTATCGTAGTGTTACCGTAGTCGCCCGGGGATTCCGGTAATCCAGCCTACGCAACGTCCGCAACAGACCTCTCCAACCAACATTTTGATATTGTCCATTGCACACCTCCGACCTCTCCACGATAATCAGCTCCGAAAGCTCCCGCTGGGAGCCATTGCAGCCGAAAAACGCCTACAGACTTGCCTATGCAACTCGCCACACAACTCGCCCTTTTCCTCGACAATCGACCCGGCACTTTCGGCCGTGTCTGCGCCGCCTTGAGCAAGGCGAAGATTAACATCTACGCCGTGTCCACCAGCGACACCGTGGACCACAGCGTCGTGCGCATGGTCGTCAGCGATCCACGCAAGGCGATGCTGCTCTTCGAAGAGCACGGCACCTTGGTGGTCGACACCGAAGTCCTGATGATCGAAGGCGACAACAAGGCCGGTTCCCTGGCCACGATTTGCGACAAGCTGGCCGACGCGAAGGTCAACATCGAATACGCCTACTGCGCCACGCCTCCCGATGCCCGCAAGGGATTGCTGATTCTCCGCGTGGACAACGCGAAGAAAGCGATGAAGGCACTGAACAGTTGACAAGGGTTCACTCCGATCCGCGTTGCCAGCGGCCACGCTCCGTGGCTGCTGGCGACACTCTCCGGTCTTCCGCAAAGCCCGTCTTCGAAGAGCCATCGCCCCGGCCCGCATTGGAATTTCGCGATGGCACACTGGTGATTCACCGCATGAGCCGGGACCTCCAGTTGATCGAGCTAAGTTCCGCCAAAGAGAACAGCCGTCATCCACTTCACTCATCGCCTGATGAAGCCTCATTTAATTCATGGAACACCCCCTTCTGACTGAAGATTTTCGCAGAGAATTATTGCAGTCACCGACTGACTCTGTAAAAAATCACGAAATTTAGTATCGATTGTCCAATAGCAATTTGATGTCAGCGCGAACCCAACTGATGAGCACTAGCAATTCGCAGAATCGCGGCACCCAAACGCCCCGAGTCCGCCCTCCCGGCCAGCAAGGCCTTTACGATCCCCGATTCGAGCACGACGCGTGCGGCGTCGGGTTCGTCGCCAACATCAAGGGCACCAAATCCCATTCGATCATTGAGCAGGCTCTGCAGGTTCTCCTGAACCTCGATCACCGCGGCGCGTGCGGTTGCGAGATCAACACCGGCGACGGCGCCGGCATCCTCATACAGATGCCGCATGAGTTCCTCAAGACTGCGAGCAAGGCCGCCGGAATTTCATTGCCCGGCGTCGGCGAGTACGGCGTCGGCATGGTTTTCCTTCCGCCGGATGCTTCCGAGCGACGCGAGTGCGAAAAGATTTTCGAACGCATCGTCATCGAAGAAGGCCAGCGCTTCCTCGGCTGGCGAGACATACCTTCGAACAACAGCTCCCTCGGTGAAACCGCGAAGGCCAGCGAGCCGTTCATGCGCCAGATTTTCATCGCGCGCAGCTCCAAGCTTTCCGACGACATGGCGTTCGAGCGTAAACTCTATGTCATCCGCAAACGCGCGGAGAATTCCATCCGTTACGCAAAAGTTCCCGGCGGCAGCTTCTTCTACGTCGCCAGCCTTTCCTACAAGACCCTCATCTATAAAGGCATGTTGATGCCGGCGCAGGTCGATGCGTATTACGCCGACCTGAAAGACCCGTCGATGCAGACGGCGCTCGCGCTGGTCCACTCGCGTTTCTCGACAAACACCTTTCCGAGTTGGGAACGCGGCCATCCGTATCGCTACATGGCGCACAACGGCGAGATCAACACGTTGCGCGGAAACATCAACTGGACGCGCGCGCGCCAGGCGATGATGGAATCCGATCTGTTCGGAGACGATCTCAAGAAGCTCTTCCCCATCGTCAACACCGACGGCAGCGACTCCTCGATGTTCGACAACGTCCTCGAGCTGCTCGTGCTCGCCGGCCGTTCGCTGCCTCACGCGATGATGATGATGATTCCCGAGCCGTGGGGGAACCACGAGTCGATGAGCGATGAGAAGAAGGCGTTCTACGAATTCCACTCGTGCCTGATGGAACCGTGGGATGGCCCGGCGTCCGTCGCCTTCACGGACGGCAAAAAGATCGGCGCGTCGCTCGACCGCAACGGCCTCCGCCCATCGCGCTACTACGTGACGAAGGACGACCTCGTCATCATGGCGTCCGAGGCTGGCGTGCTCGAAATTCCGCCGGAAAGAATTCTCTACAAAGGCCGGCTCCAGCCCGGCCGCATGTTCTTCATCGACACCGAAGAAGGCCGCATCGTGGCCGACGACGAGATCAAGGACAAGATCGCCGCCGAACATCCCTACCGCCAATGGCTCGACCAGCACATGATCGAGATCGGCAAGCTGCCGGAACCGCCGCATCTGCCGGAGCCGAGCCACGAGACCGTGCTCCAACGCCAGCAGGCGTTCGGGTACACGTTTGAAGATCTGCGCCTTCTCATGGTTCCCATGGCGCGCGACGGCGTGGAAGCCATCGGCTCGATGGGCACGGACACTCCGCTGGCCGTGTTGTCGGACAAGCCGCAGAACCTGTTCAACTACTTCAAGCAGCTCTTCGCGCAGGTCACGAACCCGCCCATCGACTGCATCCGCGAAGAGATTGTCACCTCGGCTGAGACCACGATTGGCTCGGAGAAGAACCTTCTCAAGGCCCAGCCCGAGAGCGCGCATCTGATCGAGCTGAAGGCTCCCGTGCTCACCAACGAGGAGATGGCGAAGCTGCGGCACATCAATACGCCGGGCTACAAGTCCGTCACGCTGCCCATCCTCTACAAGGTGGCGGAAGGCGCGAAAGGTTTGGAGAAGTCGATGGAAGCGCTCTTCGCGGCGGCCGACAAGGCCATCGCGGACGGCATCAACATTCTCATCCTCTCCGACCGCGGCATCGACCACGACAACGCGGCCATCCCGTCGCTGCTGGCCGTCGCCGGCCTGCATCATCATCTCATCCGCAACGGCTCGCGCACCCGCGTCGGACTGGTGCTGGAATCCGGCGAACCGCGCGAGGTGCACCACTTCTCGCTGCTCATCGGCTACGGCTGCGGCGCGATCAATCCGTATCTCGCGTTCGAGACCATCGACGACATGATCCATCAGGGCATGTTGAAGAACATCGACCACAAGACCGCCTGCAAGAACCTCGTGAAGGCGGCGGTCAAGGGCGTCGTGAAGGTCACCTCGAAAATGGGCATCAGCACCATCCAGAGCTATCGCGGCGCGCAGATCTTTGAAGCGGTCGGACTGGCCCGAGACGTCGTTGACAAGTATTTCACCTGGACCGCCACGCGCATCGAAGGAGCGACGCTCGACGTCATCGCCGAAGAAACCGCCATGCGCCATCGCCATGCGTTTCCGGATCGCCAGGTCAACGGCCACACGCTCGACGTCGGCGGCCAGTATCAATGGCGCGCGGAAGGCGAGCTGCATCTCTTCAGCCCGCAGACCGTTCACAAGCTCCAACACTCCGTTCGCACGGCGAACTACGGCATCTTCAAGGAATACTCGAAGCTGGTGGATGACCAGCTCAAGAAGCATTACACGCTGCGCGGCCTGCTGGATTTCAAACCTGCGACGGCCGTGCCCATCGAGGAAGTGGAATCCATCGAGACGATTCTCAAGCGCTTTAAGACCGGTGCGATGAGCTACGGCTCCATCAGCAGCGAGGCCCACGAGGCTCTCGCCATCGCAATGAACCGCATCGGTGGCAAGAGCAACACCGGTGAAGGGGGCGAAGATCCCGAGCGCTACACCTGGACCAACGCACAGGGCGACTCGAAGAACTCCGCCATCAAGCAGGTTGCGAGCGGACGGTTCGGCGTGACGAGCCTCTACCTCGTCAACGCGAAGGAGCTTCAGATCAAGATGGCCCAGGGCGCGAAGCCCGGCGAAGGCGGCCAGCTTCCCGGCGGCAAAGTGTATCCGTGGATCGCCAAGGTGCGTCACTCCACGCCCGGTGTCGGCCTCATCTCTCCGCCGCCGCACCATGACATCTACTCGATTGAGGATCTCGCGGAGCTGATCCACGACCTCAAGAACTCGAACGTCCACGCGCGCATCAGCGTGAAGCTCGTCTCCGAAGTCGGCGTCGGCACCATCGCCGCCGGCGTTGCGAAGGCGCACGCGGATGTCGTGCTCATCTCCGGCTACGACGGCGGCACCGGTGCTTCGCCGCAGACCTCCATCAAGCACGCGGGCATCCCGTGGGAACTCGGCCTTGCTGAGACTCATCAGACGCTCGTGCTGAACAATCTCCGCTCACGCATCGCGGTCGAGACGGATGGCCAGCTCAAGACCGGTCGCGACGTCGTCATCGCCGCCATGCTGGGAGCCGAGGAATTCGGTTTCGCCACCGCGCCGCTCGTCACGCTCGGCTGCATCATGATGCGCGTCTGTCATCTGAACACCTGCCCGGTCGGCGTCGCCACGCAAGATCCGGAGCTCCGCAAAAACTTCACCGGCGACCCGGCCCACGCCGTGAACTTCATGAAGTTCATCGCGCAGGAAGTCCGTGAGCTGATGGCTCAGCTCGGCTTCCGCACCATCACCGAAATGGTCGGACGCACGGACAGGCTCGAAGCCCGCAAGGCCGTCGACCATTGGAAGGCCAAGGGTCTCGACTTCAGCAAAATCCTTTATCAACCCGATGCCGGTCCGGAAGTCGGACGCTACTGCCAGATCACGCAGGACCACGGTCTCGAAAAGTCGCTCGACAACACTGTGCTCATGGAGATGTGCAAACCCGCGCTCGACAAGGGCGCGAAGGTCACCGGCACGGTCAAGATCCGGAACGTCAACCGCGTGGTCGGCACCATCGTCGGCAGCGAAATCACCCGCCGCTACGGCGCAGCGGGATTGCCGGAAGACACCATCCAGATTCATTTCGACGGCTCGGCAGGGCAGAGCTTCGGCGCGTTCATGCCGAAGGGAATGACCTTCACGCTGGAAGGCGATGCGAATGATTACGTCGGCAAGGGATTGTCCGGCGGACGCATCATCGTCCGTCCGCCAGAAGGTTCGACCTTCCTCGCGGAGGAAAACATGATCGCCGGCAACGTCGCGCTCTACGGTGCGACCGACGGCGAGGTGTTCATCTGCGGCATGGCCGGCGAACGGTTCGCGGTTCGCAACTCCGGCGTAAGCACGGTGGTGGAAGCCATCGGCGACCATGGTTGTGAATACATGACCGGCGGCAAGGTGATCATCCTCGGCCCGACCGGACGCAACTTCGCGGCCGGCATGTCCGGTGGCGTCGCCTACGTCCTTGATGAGAATGGCGACTTCGCCACGCGTTGCAACATGCAGATGGTGGCACTCGAGAAATTCGAAGACGACGCCGAAGCCGGGGTCGTGCGGAAGCTCATCCAGCGCCACGCGGAATACACCAAGAGCAAGCGCGCGTTCCAGATTCTTGCCCTGTGGGAGAAATACTCCGGCATGTTCGTCAAGGTCATGCCCAAGGACTACAAGCGCGTCCTGCAATCGCTGAAGAAGGCCGAGCAACAGGGCTTGAGCGGCGAAGAAGCCATCAACGCGGCGTTCGAGGAAAACGCCCGCGACCTCGCCCGCGTGGGCGGTGGTTGATGCCATGGCGAAAGCTTGCTACTCCATCCGACCTAGTTTTACGATCTGAGGAATTGAAATGGGAAAACCGACTGGATTCATAGACTACCTGCGCGAACTGCCGTTAGACCGGAAGGCCACCGAGCGCATCCGCGACTGGAACGAGTTCCATGAGCACATGGACGAGAAGAAGCTCCAGGAGCAGGGCTCGCGCTGCATGGACTGCGGCGTCCCCTTTTGCCACACCGGCACGCTCTTCAGCGGCATGGCCAGCGGCTGCCCGATCAACAACCTGATCCCGGAATGGAACGACCTCGTCTATCGCGGCCTCTGGAAGGAAGCGCTCGAACGTCTGCACAAGACGAACAATTTCCCTGACTTCACCGGACGCGTCTGCCCTGCCCCGTGCGAAGGCTCGTGTGTGCTCGGCATCAACAATCCGCCCGTCACGATCAAGAACATCGAGTGCAGCATCATCGACAAGGGCTGGGATGAAGGCTGGGTCAAAGCCGAACCCCCGTCGAAGCGCACGGGCAAGAAGGTCGCCGTCGTCGGCTCCGGTCCCGCCGGGCTTTGCGCCGCGCAGCAGCTCAACAAGGCCGGGCATCTTGTCACGGTCTTTGAACGCGCTGACCGTCCGGGTGGCCTGCTCATGTATGGCATTCCGAACATGAAGCTCGACAAGACGAAGGTCGTGCTCCGCCGCATCAAGCAGATGGAGGACGAAGGCATTGTCTTCAAGTGCAACACCGAAGTCGGCAAGGATATCACATCGCAGCAGTTGCTGGGCGACTTCGACGCCGTCGTGCTCAGCACCGGCGCGACCAAGCCGCGCGATTTGCCC